>JAQBVH010000492.1 GCA_027623615.1 Planctomycetota bacterium
GCTCGGCGCGCAGCCCCGGGCCCCGCGGCGAGCGTCCGACGTGGTCGCGCCCGGCGGCTTGCAGGGCGCGACGGCCCGCGAGCGCAGCAACTGGACGAACCGCAGCCTGCTCGAGCTGATCAGCCTGTTCGCGGCGCTGGTCGGCCCGACCACCTATGTGCACATGCGGTACACGGGCGAGGCCGCGCTGGCGGCCATGCCCTTCGCGAGCCTGGCCTCGGGCCTGCTCGTGCTGATGATCTGCGCGACGATCCCCGCCTACTCCTTCCGAGGTCTGCGCGACGCAAGGCCGCTGCACTTCCTCGAGGCCCTGTTCGTCGCCGGCGGCACGGCTGGCCTGGCCCTCGCCTACGGCCAGTGGCTGGACGCCTACGATCCCCACCTGGCCGACCCGATCGTCCAGCTGCGCGGCGTCGTCGGCCTCGGCTGGGCGCTGTTCGTCGTGGGGCTGTGCCCCGCGATCTTCGAGGAGCTCGCGTTCCGCGGCCTCCTGCAGGGGCGCCTGATGGCCCTGCTCGGGCGCTGGCCTGGCCTCGTCATCACCGCGACAGCGTTCATGCTGGCCCACGGGATCTCGGCGGCGTCACCGCTGCACCTGTTCCTCGGCCTGTACCTGGGCCTGTTGCGTGAGCGCAGCGGGAGCTTGTATCCGGGCATGCTGCTGCACCTGGTTTACAACTCGGCGCTGGTGGTGTTGGCGACGTAGGGGGACCCCGGGGAGTATCCTGATCCCCGATGCGGCCGCGAGACACCTCTGCTGAGGCGCAAGCCCGGATGGATGCGCACTACCGCGCGATGACTCCCGCGGAGAAGATTGCGGCCGTGCGGGACGCCTGGGCGTCGGCGCGTCTGCTGGCGCTGGCCGGTCTGCGGCTGGACTACCCCGATGAGAGCGAGGAGCAACTCGAGGCACGCTGGGCAGAGCGTCGCCTCGGATCGGAGCTCTACCAGAAGGCCGCGGCGCGCCTCCGGGAGCTGAGTTCGTGAATGGCGACGCCGTTGAGGCGGCGATTGAGCTCGCTGGCATTCTGGAGTCGATCGGCGCGCGCTATCTTATCGGTGGGTCGCTCGCCTCCACCGTCTGGGCGGAACCCCGCTTCACTCAGGACGTGGACCTGATCTCGGACCTCGCCCTCGACCAGGTCCCGGACCTGTTGGGTCATCTCGGAGAGAGCTGGTACGCAGACGAGGTCCTGATCCGAGAGGCGATCGCCACCCACGCGTCGTTCAACGTGATCCGCCTCGCTGGCATGGTGAAGATCGACGTGTTCTTGCCTCGAAACGAGGGGCTCCACGCCAGCAAGTGGGGGCGGGCTCGCGTCGCGAACCTCGGGCCCGATGGTGGTGGGGCGCTGAGGGTCACCTCTCCCGAGGACATCCTGCTCCAGAAGCTGGACTGGTTCCGCAGCGGGGGCGGGGTGTCGGAGCAGCAGTGGCGAGACGTCACGACGCTCCTGCGCGTGCGTGGAGATCGACTCGAAGACGAGTACCTGAACACCTGGGCCCGAACCCTCGAGCTCGAGGAGCTGCTTGGCCGAGCGCGTGCAGAGGCGCGCGGCGACTGAGCCAAACGCCTCCCCGCCGTTCCCTCAGTTCACGATCGGTCGCAGCGCGATGTTGCGGAACTCGATGTAGGCGCCCTCGGACTGCAGGCAGATCTTGCCCGCGACCTCCTCGCAGAAGCGGGCGCTGTTCTGGAGGGCGCCGTTGACCGCGATCGTCAGCTCGCCCTTGTCGAGGCGGATGCGGTAGCGGTTCCACTCGCCGAAGGGCTTCTCGTTGGTGGGCAACAGCTTCTTCGTGCGCCGGCCCTCCGTGCGGGCGGGGTCGACCAGCATCGGGAACTGGTCGATGTTCCAGATGTCGCCCGCGTTGCGCGACATGAGCTGGGACTCGATCGACTTCGGCCAGACCTTGTCCTCGCCCGTCATGCGCAGGAGCACGCCCGAGTTGCCCGCGCCGCGCTCGGGCAGGAAACGCCACTCGAGGGTCAGCTCGTAGTTGGTGTAGTCCGCCTCCGTGCGGATGTAGCCGGCGGGCTTGCCCTCGCAGCGCAGGCTGCCGCCGGCGACCGACCAGACCTCGTCCGGGTCAGCATCCTCGCCGCGCAGGTGATGGGTCCAGCCCGTCAGGTCCAGGCCGTTGAAGAGCGCGATCGGCTCGCCGAACTCGGGCTCGCGTTGACCCGGCGTGGTGAGGAAGGCCAGCAGGTCCGCGATCTCCTGGGGCGAGAGGCCCAGGGCCACGCCCTCGGGCATCACCGACAGGGTCTGCTTCTTGCGCACCTCGATGTCCTCGACGGGGAAGACGTGGCGCAGGCCCTGGGTGTCCTTCAGCAGGAGGTCCTGGCCCTCCGCCAACACGAAGCCCGAGGCGATCTGGCCGTCGACCGTGCGCACGACATGGGTGTCGTAGCCGAAGGCGATGCCCGCCGAGGGGTTGAGGATGGCGTCGAGCAGCTGCGCGCGGTCGTACTTCTCGCGGATCACCGTCAGGTCCGGACCGATGTCCTTGCCCTGACCCTCGAACGCGTGGCACGTCGCGCAGGTGGCGCGCTCGGTGAAGAAGAGCTGCTGCCCGCGGCCGGCGTTGCCCACGAGGGCGAGCAGCTCACCGACCGGCGGCAGCGCCTGGAGCCCGCCGGGGCGCGGGAAGTGGGCGCTCGCGAGGGCGCGCACCCCGGGGTCGGGGTTGCGGAAGATGTGCTGGCCGGCGACCGCCCTGGCCTCGTCGGACAGGCCATCCTCCTCGGCCAGGGAGATCAGGTAGAGGCCCCCCGCGGCGTGCTGGGCCAGGGTCGCGATCACCTCGAGGTCACCCTCACGCGCGGCCCTCTGCTGGGCGAGGACGGTGCCGCCGCCGACCGAGCCCTTGAGCCAGACCTCGAACTCGATCGAGGTGCCGCAGCTGCGACCCGTGCCGCCGAAGTCCGGTCCGGCCTGGGCCACCAGGCGCAGCGCCTTCTCGGGGACCTTGAACTGGATGCGCGAGGCCGCGTGGGTGCCGATGCCCTCGGAGAACGTGTCGTCGCCGATGCGCAGGGGGCCGCCCTCACAGTTGCGATCGAAGTGGGTCGTGCCGAAGCCGTTCTGCTCGGCGACCCAGCCGAGGGACTTGAGGCTGACGTCGGTGCCATCCTCCAGCACGAAGCGCGGCGCGACCCAGGCCGCCCAGTCGCAGGACATGCCGTCGCCGCCGTCGGTCACGACCAGGAACAGATGCTCCGAGCCTGCGACGGGGACGTCGATGTCGACGAACCCGGCGCCGCGCATCACGCCGCTGCCGAAGACGCGCTGGGCGCCCTCGAGGCCCTCGACCTCGGCGGTCGGCTGGAAGTCGTAGGCGCGCCAGTCGTTGCCGGCGCGGTGGCGCGACCACCACCTGGCGTGGTCGCGCAGGTCCTCGGGACCGCTCGCGCCGAGCACGAACATCGCGTCGGCTGCGTCGCGGCTGGGCACGAAGGCCAGGGCGTCGAGCATGCGCCTGCGCATCTCGATCGGCAGCTCGGCGTCCCCGGCCACGCTGGCCAGGGTCGCCACCGAGCTCGGCGGGTGGGCGCGCCACAGCACCTCGAGCAGGCGCTGGGTGTCCAGCACGCGATCTCGGGCGAGCGCGAGCGCGGACTCGAGGACCTGCTCCTCGAGGCCCTCGGCGCCGATGCCGAGGGACTCCAGGTAGGCGCGGTCGTCGCCCGGGTACATCGCGACGAGCTGCTCCAGGGTCTGCAGGCGCAGCTCGTCGTCGTAGTCCCGCACGAGGCGCGCCACCAGCGCGCGCACGAACGGCTCCGGGTCCCGGGCGAGCTGGCCAAGGTGCCGCGCCAGCCGCGCCGGGTCCTCGCTGTCGAGGGCGCGGATGGCGGTCGCGCGCAGCTCGGGCAGGGGGTGGGCGAGCACGTGCTCGACCGCGTCCCGGCCCCGCTCGGAGAGCAGGGCCAGGG
>JAQBVH010000493.1 GCA_027623615.1 Planctomycetota bacterium
GGGCGGCTCCGCGCCGCGAGAGCTGCAGTCCGTGCGGACGCGCCGGCTACACCGTATCGTCAGCCCATGACACCTGAGTACGACACCTCCGACCCGCTGGGGGCCTTGATGGCGGACTGGCGAGCGACGGGCAGCTGGTTCTGGTTCGGCATGGCCGTCGCCGCAGGCCTGACCTTCGTCAAGCCTGAGTTCGCCTGGATCGTCGCCCTGTCGTCGATCGGGATGCCGGTCGTACAGCTCGGCCAGACCGTGGTGATCGTCGGCAACGAGCTGCGCAAGAGTCAGCGCGGGCGGCCCACAAAGTCGGACGAGCCCCGGTAGAGCAGACAGGTCAGATCGTCGGGCTTGCTGGGGGCACCCCCCCGCGGCGTGAGGTCGTCCATGCGCGCACGGCAGGCCTCGATCAGGTGCTGACCGGCGCGCTCCACGGTCCCGCCGCGCACGAGCTCGATCAACTCCCCCGTGCGCAGGTTGTCGGTCACCCCGTCACTCGCGACGAGCACGGAGTCCGTGGGAACCAGGTCCATCGGCGAGCCAAGCTCGACCCGCATCTCCCGGGACCCGACCATGTTCGAGATGATGTGCCGGTCCGGGTGCCGCAGGGCCTGCTCCTCGTCGAGCAGTCCCGCCGCCACGGCGTAGCCGATCGGAGAGTGGGGCGTGGTCACCGAGCGCACCTCACCGCTGGCACCGATGACCATCACGATCGAGTCCCCGACGTGATAGGTGCGCAGCTTGCTGCCGCTCAACTCCGCCACGGCGATCGTGGTCCCGGCGCCGATGCCCAGGTCGAGGATGGCCTGGTTGGCCGCCTCGAGCGACGAGAGGATCGTGTCCCGCGGGTGCTCCCCGCCGGCCGCCACCCGGAACCCCCGCTGGAGCGCCCGTATGGCGAGGCCCGATGCCTGGTCCGCCCCCGGCTGTCCACCGAGCCCGTCCGCGACGACGAGCAGGACGCCACCCTCGAAGGGCAACACGGCCGCCCCGTCCTCGTTCGGGCGCTGCTTGCCGGGACAGCGGGCGCTGTAGGCGTACACCATCCCCGCGTGGGTCGGAATGACGTGCTCGGCCATCTCCTCTTCGAGGAGGTGCAAGCTGCCGGCGGGTCCGGTCATTCGGAACATCTTCCCCTACTCGGACCTGCGGCGCCAAGTGGCCTGCCTGGAGGACGCTGATTACGCCAGGTCTCGGAATCAGCGCCGCCGCGGCAGCTTCGCGTCGAGCGCCTCGAGCTCGCTCATCAGGCGCTCGCGCAGCGCGGCGGCCTCTTCGGGTCGCTGCCCGGCCAGGTCCCGGGTCTCTCCGAGGTCGTCACCGAGGTCGTACAGCTCGACGCGATCGCTCTCCCACCACAGGAGCAACTTTTGGTTCCCGTCGCGCAGGATGCTGTAGGGCGGAATCACCTTGGAGCGGTAGTGCGGGAAGTGCCACACCAGCCGCCGCGGCCCAGGCTCCTCCCCCGTCGTGCAATGGCGCCAGAGGGAGATGCCGTCGAGGGTCGCTGCCCCCCGGCGCGGGACCAGGCAGGCCTCGAGCACGGTCGGCAGGAGGTCGCAGCTCGTGACGGGCAGGTCGCTCTGCGCAGCCGCGGGAACGCTGCCCGGGGCCCGCACGATCATGGGCACGCGGATGCCGCCCTCGTAGGGATGCCCCTTCCCGAGGCGCAGTGGTGAGTTGTCCGTCGGCCCGAGCAGGCCCCCGTTGTCCGAGGTGAACACGACCAGGGTCCGCCCGGTGAGCTCCAACTCGTCGAGGGTCTTCAGGAGCAGGCCGACCCCGTCGTCGACCGACTCGACCATCGCCGCGTACTTCGCGCGCCGCTCGTCCTGCGCCGACCCGCGGTACCTGGCGGTCAGGTCCTCGCGCGCCTGGATCGGGGTGTGCACCGCATAGGGCGCCCAGTAGAGGAAGAAGGGCCCGTCCCGATGCCGCTTGACGAAGTCGACGCACTCGTCGGCCTCGCGATCGGTCAGGTACTCCCCCTCCCGACGCGGCGCCAGGGTCGGAATGCCGCCCAGGCGTTCGTTCGCGTAGGGGTCGAAGTAGCTCGGCGGTTGGCCGAAGTCGCAGCCCCCGTGGTTCTCGTCGAAGCCCTGATGCTCGGGGTAGTGCGCGTCCATACCCAGGTGCCACTTCCCGACGTGGCAGGTGGCGTAGCCCGCGGCTTGCAATTCCTCGGCCAGCGTTCGCTCTTCGCGCTCCAGCCAGAGGGGATTGCGCGGCACGGCCAGGGGCTTGTCCTGCGGCTCGAGGTAACCGCTCGGGTTCTTCCCGTCCACCGGCAGCGCGCCTCCCTGGAAGCGCGCGCGAATCCAGTCCGTGATGCCGACCCGCGCCGGGTGCCGACCGGTCAGCACCGCGGCCCGGGTCGGCGAGCAGATCGCCGCCGCCGCGTAGGCCTGCGTGAAGCGCAGGCCGCCTTCCGCCAAGCGATCGATGTTCGGGGTGCGGTACAGGTCCGACCCCTGACAACCCAGGTCCATCCACCCCAGGTCGTCGACGAGGATCAACACCACGTTGGTACGAATCGCCGACGGCTCCTGCGCGAGGCACGGGGCGAGGAGCAGCAGGAGGGTCGACGGGACGTGGCGCATAGGCCACAGCGTAGGCGACCCCGGTGGGGCCGCCTACGCCTCCTCCGGAGGCGTGAGGTCTTTGCGCGACGCACCGGACGGTGCGCTGCTCGGTGTCTGCACCCATGCCGTGGACACCGAGGGCTCCGCGCCCACGGGTGCAGACTCCAGACGTTGGGGGCCCAACGGGCCCCGACGGGGCTCGTTGACGACGAACGCTGCGCGTGGGCCCTAGAGCACGGACCGCAACGCAGCCACGTGGGCCGGTCCGGTGCCGCAGCAACCGCCGAGCAAGCGCGCGCCGGCCTCGGCCCAGCGCGCAGCGGTCTGCGCGTAGGCCTCGGGCGCGCCGGGGTCCGAGGTCCAACCCATGCGCTCGTCGGCGCTGCCCGCGTTCGCGTACGCGCCGACCGGGACCTGATCCCCCACCACCTCGAGCAGCGCCTGGACGTAGTCGAGCGTCATCCGCGCGGGCACACAGTTCACCAGCACCGCGCCTGCTCCGAGTGCGACGGCATCCTTCGCGCCCGAAGCCATCTGCGCGGGGGTCAGGAGGTCCGCCTCGGGCCCGGCGGTGAAGGACAGCCAGGACTCGGTCCCCGTGGCGAGCGCGGCCTCGAGGGCGTAGAGGCCCTCGTCGATGCGCGGAAACGTCTCGCACAGGAGCAGGTCGCAGCCCGCGGCGGCGAGCTCACCCGCCCGCTCGCCGTGCGCCGCCCGAGTCCCCGCCGGGTCGCTCGCAGCGGGGCTGAGATCGGGGCGATAGCAGTCCTCGATCGGTGCAATCGAACCAGCGATCCGCGCTGCTGGGCCAGCGCCAGCGCGGGCGAGCTCCACCGCCCGCCGTGCGAGCTCGCGCCAGTTCGCAAAGACCGCGGGCCGGGTGCGGAAGGTGTTCGTCGTGTGCACCACGGCGCCGGCCGCCGCGTAGTCACGGTGCACCGCCTCGACCACCTCGGGTGCGCGCTCGAGGGCGTGCGCGCTCCATCCCGGCAGAGGTGTGTCGACGCCCCGCGCGTTGAGCTCGGTCCCCATCGGACCGTCGAGCAGGACGCACTGCGTCATGCGTCGTCCTTCCGCGAGACGAGCACTCCGCGACCGGCGGGGCCGTAGCGCCAGCGGTCGACCTCGACGCCGTCCGGGGCGTAGAGAATCAGCAGCGCCCCGCCGTCCGGCAGGTCGCCGCCGCGGCCCCGCCGGAGGACCGGCCGAACTTCGCCGGGCTCGAGCACTCCGTCTTCGACGTCGAGCTCCCAGGCGGCGCCGCCTTCGACCACGAGTCGCCAACCGGTCAAGGCGACCGGAGCGCCGCCGTCGAAGCCCAGGAACACGCGCTCGAGGTCGGACGCCGAGGGGCTCGCAGTCAC
>JAQBVH010000494.1 GCA_027623615.1 Planctomycetota bacterium
GCCGCGGACCTGATCTCGGCCGACCTCGCCGAGGCCACCAGCGCGCGGGCGCGCTACGTGCACGGGCAGGACGTCGAGAAGCGCGCCAACGCGCGCGCGTTCGTCGAATCCCGTGGGCGCGCCGTGCTCGCCGAGGCGGTCGTTCCGCGCGAGGCGCTGCTCGCGTCGGCGCGGGGCCCGCCCGAGGACCTGGTCGCGATCGCTCGCACCTACGCGGTGGGCTACGCCCACATGGGCACCCAGAACTGGACCGTTCAGGCGGCCAACGGCCTCGCAGCGGTGATGGTCGCGTGCGGACAGGACGTGGCCTACCTCACCGAGAGCGCGACAGGCTTCCTGGACCTCGATCTCGAAGGGGAGGACCTGTACTGCTCGGTGCAGCTGCCCTCACTGCTGGTCGGCACCGTGGGCGGCGGCGCGCTCCAGGGGACGGCGCGCGAGTGCCTCGCGATCCTCGGCTGCGCGGGCGACGGCGCCGCGAACCGCTTCGCCGAGATCCTGGCCGCGACCGTACTTGCTGGAGACCTCTCCTTGATGGCGGCGTTCTGCAGCCACGAGTTCGTCGCGGCCCACGAAGCTCTCGGGCGCAATCGACCCCAGAACGACTGATGGCCACGAGCAAGGACAGGGCCCAGGCCGATGCCGCCCGGGTGCTCGGCGCGGACGATGCTTCCCGCGGCCCGATCGAAGCCTGGAGCTGGATCGCGTTCGCCCTCTTCGTCCTCGCCGGCGTCGGCATCGCCTACCTTGGCGCGCGACCGGGCGGCAAGGCGCCGATCTGGATCTGGGCCCAGGGGCGCTTCTTCCTGGTCGGCGTGGCGCTGCTGTGGGCCCTCGTCGGCCTGGTCTGGTGCGCCCTGCGTCGACCGTTCGTGCAGCGGCGGCGCGGGCGAGCCTTCGTGGCGCTCGTCGTCTTGATCGGCGTGCTGCCCCTGCCGATGCCCTACCCGAGCTCGAAGGAGAGCGCGCCCTCCGCGGTGTCGTTCGTGTTGCCGGTGGAGGGCGAGTGGCTCGTGCACCACTCCGGCACGGGGGGCGGGCCGCTCGGTCAGCTGACCGCCGATCGCCGCTTCGGAGTCTTGCTCGCGAAGGAGGCCGACCTCGAACGAGAGGACTGGTCCGAGGCCGAGGAGCACTCGGGACACGGCGCTCCGGTCTACGCTCCGGCGGATGGCACGGTGGTCCTCGTACGCGATGGGCTCGCCGACCGGACGCGGGAAGCGCTGCGCGATGGGGGCGGCCCCGAGCTCGGCAACGTGATCGTGATGGAGGTGGCTGAGGAGGAGTACCTCGTCCTCGGGCACCTCCTGGCGGGTTCGTTCGTCGTGGCGGAGGGGGACACGGTCGTCGCCGGCCAACCCCTGGCCCAGGTCGGCTTCTCGGGGTGGTTTCGGTTCACGGCCGTTCCGCACCTCTCCCTGCACCTGCAGTCCACCCCCGAGGAAGGCTGGGGCGAGCCCGTCCCATGGAGCTTTCGGGGGTACGCGGCGGAGGGAGTCCCCGTCGAGCGGGGAGTGCCCCGCCAGGGGACGACCGTGCGGGCCAGGTGAGACCCCGCTGAGGGGCTCGAGGTGGCTCCTCGTCCCGGATTCGGGCCGGCCTTGACGAACCCTTCCATGTGGGTACGATGTTCCGCTTCGAGCTAGCCGAACAAAGTCTGCCAGACCCCCCCCGAGCCGGTCCTGATGGGCAATTGAGCCCCTCTTATCCCCTCTGCCGGGCAGCATCTGGACCCTGTGCCTCCGTCCCGAGTACGGACCCGACCCTTCCCTCGACCGATGACCGCCACCCTCAAGAACGAGTCCCCCTTCACCCACAAGGCCAAGCCCGATGCGCCCGAACGGATGCGCAATATCGGCATCATGGCGCACATCGACGCCGGCAAGACCACGGTGACCGAGCGGGTTCTCTACCTCACTCAGAAGGTCCACAAGATGGGTGAGGTCCACGATGGCGCTGCCACGATGGACTTCCTCGAGGAGGAGCAGAAGCGTGGCATCACGATCCAGTCGGCGGCGACCACCGCCGCGTGGAACGGCCACGTGGTCAACATCATCGACACGCCGGGTCACGTCGACTTCACCGCCGAGGTCGAACGCTCCCTGCGCGTGCTCGATGGCGCGATCGCGGTCTTCGACGCCAAGAACGGCGTCGAAGCCCAGTCGGAGACGGTGTGGCGTCAGGCCGATCGCTACCAGGTGCCGCGCATCTGCTTCATCAACAAGATGGACAAGATCGGCGCCAACTTCGACTTCGCAGTCAGCACGATCCGCGATCGCCTGGGCGCGCGCCCGGTCCCGATCCAGATGCCCGTGGGGGTCGAGAAGGAGTTTGTGGGCTTCGTCGACCTGATCCGCTGGAAGTACATCACCTACATCGAGGACGGCGACGGCCGGGACTACTACGAGCAAGAGGTGCCCGAGCACCTGAGCGACGTGGCCGAGGCCTATCGCCACGAGATGCTCGAGGCGGCTGCGGAGCACGACGAGGCGCTGCTCGACCTGTTCGTCGAAGACCAGCCCATCCCCGAGGCGATGCTGCGCGAGGCCCTGCGTCGCGCGGTCCTCGAAATGGACGTGACCCTCGTGCTCGCCGGCTCCGCGCTGAAGAACAAGGGCGTGCGCTTCGTGATGGACGCAGTGGTCGAGTTCCTGCCCGCGCCGACCGAGATCACCGCGATCATCGGCACGGACCCGAACACCGGTGAAGAGGTCAGTCGCAAGCCCTGCGACGACGCGCCCGTCTCGCTGATGGCCTTCAAGACCGTGGCCGAGCCCACGGGCGACCTGACCTTCGTGCGGGTGTACTCCGGCGTCCTCGAGAAGGGCGCCAAGCTGATCAACCCGCGCACGCGCAAGTCCGAGCGCATTGGCCGCCTGGTCAAGATCCACGCGAACAAGCGCGAGGCCGTCGAGCGGGTCAGGGCGGGCGAGATCGCCGCAGTGATCGGCCTCAAGAACACGGGCACGGGTGACACCCTGTGTGATCCGGACCACCAGATCGCGCTGGGCAAGATCGTCTTCCCCGACTCGGTGATCTCCATGTCGATCGAGCCGGCCAAGAGCGTGGACCGCGACAAGCTCAGCGAGATCATCGGTCGCATGATGCGCGAGGACCCGACCTTCCGGGCCCAGACCAACGAGGCCACGGGCCAGCTGGTCATCAGCGGCATGGGTGAGCTCCACCTCGAGGTGGTGATCAACCGCATCCAGAAGGACTACAAGTGCGGCGTCCAGACCGGTCGCCCGAAGGTCGCCTTCAAGCAGCGCCTGCGCAAGGACCTGGAGACCGAAGCCCGCTACATTCGCCAGTCCGGCGGTTCGGGTCAGTACGCGGTCATCAAGGTGCGCTTCGAGACTCAGGCCGGCGTCGAAGATGGCGGCTTCGAGTACGTCGACGGGATCAAGGGCGGCAACGTCCCGCGCGAATACATCCCCGCGGTCGGCCACGGCTTGCAGGAGTTCTTCAAGTCCGGCGGCTCGTCGGGCATCCCCTTCGTCGACGTGCGCGCGACTCTGTTCGACGGCAAGTCCCACGACGTCGACTCGAGCGAGATGGCCTTCCGGGCCGCGGGCGTCCTGGCCTTCCGTCAGGCGGTCGAGGGCAACACCGTCCTGCTCGAGCCCTTCATGAAGGTCGAGGTCAGCGTGCCCGAGGAGTACCTCGGCGCGGTCGTCGGTGACCTCAACTCCCGCCGCGGCGAGGTCTCGGACGTCGACGCCCAGGGCGACCTGCGCATCGTGCGCGCGATGGTCCCGATCGCCGAGATGTTCGCCTACTCGTCCGCCCTTCGGGGCGCGACCCAGGGGCGCGGCCAGTACTCGATGGAGCTGGCCGAGTACCGCGACGTGCCCGCCTCGATCGCGGCGAAGATGCGCGAAGAGCACTCCGCGTAGGCCCTCGACCCCCCGGGACGATCCTCCACGTCGCCCCGCCGGA
>JAQBVH010000495.1 GCA_027623615.1 Planctomycetota bacterium
AGCAGGCGCAGGGCAGCAGCCGGTGCGTTCAGGATCGCCTCGGCCATCGCCACCGAGGCCGAGGCGGGCGCATACCAGGCGCTACCGGTCTTGAGCAGGCCGACGATCTCCGCGCCGCCCTGCTTGGTGCGCTCGCCCATGGCGTGCACGTCGTCCAGGGGCAGCAGGTCGACCAGCTGCACGCCGTTGACCGTGCAGTAGTGCGGCATCGGGACCATCGAGTCCCCGTGGGCACCGAGGACCATCGCGCGCACGTCCTGGACGGCTGCCCCGGTCGCCTCACGGATGAACCAGGCGAAGCGCGCCGAGTCGAGCACGCCAGCCATGCCGATCACGCGCTTGGCCGGAAAGCCGGTCTTGGCCCGCATCAGGGTCACCATCGAGTCGAGCGGGTTGGTGACCACGATCACGATCGCGTCCGGCGAACCGCGCCGGATGTACTCGGCCACGTTCGAGGTAATGCGCCCGTTGACCTCGAGCAGGTCACTGCGGCTCATCCCCGGCTTGCGGGGCAGACCGGCCGTGACGATGAACACGTCCGAGTCGTAGGTGTCCGCGGGATCGTTCGTTCCGATGACCTGGGCTTGGAACCCCTCGACCGCGGCCGACTGGTTCATGTCGAGGGCGATGCCCTGGGGGCGGTCCTCGATCACGTCGATCAGGACGATCTCGCTGGCGAGGTTCTTGAGGGCGGCCAGGTGCACGCAGGTGGAACCCACGTAGCCGCCCCCGACGACGGTCAACTTGCGGGGCTGAATCGAGGTCATGGGCGCGAGGAGGATAGCCCCTGGCCAAGGCGCTGCACAGCGCCGCCACCTCGGCTATTGTGCCCGGGAACCCCAACCACCCCCCCACAACCAGGAAACCCAAATCTCTCCTCCTCGGCCTCTCCCTGACGCCCCTCTTCGCGGCCTGCCAGTCCAACACCGAGAAGAGGTCCACGAGCCCCGACGCCGAAATGATGGCGGCCATGCAGGACCCGGAGGCGATGGCCGCAATGATGGCGGAGTTCGCTGCCCTCGCGCCCGAAGCCGAGAAGCTCGCCCCCATGGTCGGGTCCTTCACGAGTCGGACCAGCTACTGGATGGACCCCACCCAGGACCCGCTGGTAAGCGGCGGCTCCGCCGAGGCGAGCTGGATCCTCGGCGGCCGGTTCATGGCCCAGAACTTCAAGGGCGACATGATGGGCATGCCCTTCGAAGGCATGGGCTGGATGGGCTGGGACAGGGTCCGTGGCGCCTACGTCAGCATGTGGATCGACAACTTCGGCACCTGGATGATGGACCCGGCCGAGGGCCAGCTCGGCGAGGACGGCACCTCGATCGTCTTCATGCGCCACACGGACTCCCCCATGGGTCCCATGCACATGAAGGAGGTCTACAGCCCGCGCGAAGGTGGCTACGACCTGACCATGTACATGATCATGGAGGACGGCAACGAGGTGAAGTCGATGCACATCGCCAGCGAGCGCCGGTAGGTTCGCTGCCATTCTCGCTCGACGCGGCGCCCGGGTTCGACCCGGGCGCCGCGTGCGTTCAGGCGCTCAGGCCAGGATCTCCTTGACCACGTGTCCGTGCACGTCGGTCAGTCGATAGTCGCGCCCCTGGAAGCGCACGATGAGCCGCTCGTGGTCGATGCCGCACAGGTGCAGCATGGTGGCGTGCAGGTCGTGGATCGACATCGGCGCGTCGACCGCCGCGTAGCCGAGCTCGTCGGTCGCGCCGTAGGTGGTCCCGCCGCGGACTCCGCCACCGGCCATCCAGCAGGAGAAGCCCTTGATGTGGTGGTCGCGCCCGTCGCCCTGGCCCATCGGCGTGCGGCCGAACTCGCCGCCCCAGAGGACGAGGGTGTCCTCGAGCAGCCCGCGACGCTCGAGGTCGCTGACCAGCGCCGCCGAGGCCTGGTCGACCTCACCCGCGCACAGCTCGATGTCGCGCTTGATCCGGCTGTGGTGATCCCAGGCCCGGTGGTAGAGCTGCACGAAGCGCACGCCGCGCTCGAGCAGTCGCCGCGCGAGCAAGCAGTTGGCGGCGTAGGTGCCGTCCGCGCCCTGGGTCCCGTAGAGCTCGAACACGTCCTTCGGCTCGTCCGAGAAGTCTACGAGCTCGGGCACCGAGGCCTGCATGCGGAAGGCCAGCTCGTACTGGGCGATGCGCGTGCGCAGGATCGGATCGACGTCAGCCGCGAGCCCGTCGAGCTCGCGCACGGCGTCCACGACCTCGCCCTGCGCGGTGCGGTCGACACCCTGGGGGTTGTCGAGGTAATGCACAGGCGAGCCCTTCGACTGGAAGTGCACGCCCTGGTGCCGGCCCGGCAGGAAGCCGGCGCTCCATTGCCGCGCCGCGATCGGCTGCGCCTGACCGCCGCGTCCGCGGGAGGTCAGCACCACATAGCCGGGCAGGTCGTCCGCCATCCGCCCCAGGCCGTAGGTCAGCCACGAGCCCATGCTCGGTCGGCCGGACAAGCCGGAGCCCGTGTTCATCAGGGTGTGGGCTGGGTCGTGGTTGATCTCCTGACCGTGGAGGGAGTTGACGATGCAGATCTTGTCCGCGATGCCCCCGAAGTGCGGGAACTGCTCGCAGATGAGCTGGCCGGACTCCCCGAAGCGCCGGAAGTCGTACTGGGGACCGAAGCAGACCAGCCGCTGCCCCTGCAGCTGCGCGATCTGTTGACCCTTGGTGTACGACTCGGGCATCGGCTCACCGTGCATCTCGCGCAGCTTCGGCTTCCAGTCGAGCGTCTCGAGGTGCGAGGGTCCGCCCGCCATGCACAGGTGCACGATGCGCTTGATCCTCGGGCGTCGGTGGCGCGGACCGACAATGCCACCCTGCTCGTCAGCGACCCCACGCGACGACAGCAGCGACGCGAGGGCCGCCGCGGTGATGCCGCGGGTGCCGTGACCAAGAAAGCCACGGCGGGTCAGGCTCGGGAGGTGCTCGTTCGTGTTCATCGCCGGGTGATCGCTTCGCCGAGGTTGAGGAGCACGCGCGCCACGCCCGTCCAGGAGGCGACCTCGATCGCGCCCTCGCCGGATGCTTGGACGAGGCCGTTGCGCAGGATCGCCGCGGCCGCGTCCGGGTCGTCGTGGTAGCGATCGCGATGGTTCGCGAGCACGCGCTCCAGCACGCGCGCCTCCTGGGCGCTCGGCTGGCGCTGCAGCACGAGCTGGAAGGCCCGCTCGAGCCGCGCGTCGTCTCCCTCCCGCTCGTCGAGCACCCGCTGCGCGAGCGCGCGCGCGGCCTCGACGTAGGTCGGGTCGTTGAGCAGAGCCAGCGCCTGCAGCGGCGTGTTCGACTGCAGGCGCCGCGCGCAGGACTCCTCACGCGCCGGCGCGTCGAAGGCCTTGAGGCTCGGGTGCAGGAAGGTGCGGCACCAGAAGGTGTACATGCCGCGGCGGTACTGCCCCGCGTCGCCGTCGTGCTGCCAGGTGCGCATGGGGAAGTTGAGGTGCGCCCAGTAATCCTCTGGTTGATAGGGCTTGACGCTCGGCCCGCCGACGTCGCGCACGAGCAAGCCGCTCGAGGCCAGGGCCGCATCGCGCACGAACTCGGCGTCGAGCCGCCACCGCGCCTGGTGGCTGACGAGCCGGTTCCCGGGATCAATCGCGGCCGCCTCACGCGAGCTGAGCGACGCGCGGCGGTAGGCGCGTGTGCGCACCAGGCGCCGGATGAGGGCGCGCACGTCCCAGCCCGAGTCGACGAAGTCGAGGGCCAACTCGTCGAGCAGGCCCAGGTTCGCGGGCCAGGCCCCCTGGGAGCCCAGGTCGTCCACATCCGGCGCGAGCCCCTGGCCGAAGAACATGCGCCAGTAGCGGTTCACCACGACCCGCGCCGTCAGCGGGTTGTCGGGGGACACGAGCCAGCGCGCGAGCTCCAGGCGCGTCCCCGCGCCCTGGCCTGCGACCGGCGCGGGCAGGAAGT
>JAQBVH010000496.1 GCA_027623615.1 Planctomycetota bacterium
CGAGCTGGTCGAGATCGGCGGCTCGTTCCGCGTGCCCGACGTGATGCAGGCCGCGAACGTGAGGCTGGTCGAGGTGGGCGCGACCAACCGCACCCGGATCGGCGACTACGAGCGCGCGATCAGCGCGCAGACGGGCCTCTTGATGAAGGTCCACAGCTCGAACTTCAAGCTGGTCGGCTTCACCGAGGAGGTGCCCATGCCCGAGCTGGCCCAGCTCGGGCGCGAGCGCGCCATCCCGACCGCCTTCGACCTGGGCTCGGGCCGCCTCGAGGCCGACGGCGCGACGGCGCTCGACATGCTCGGCGGCGAGACCCTCGTGCGCGAGGCGGTCGAGAGCGGCATCGAGGTCGTGTCCTTCTCCGGTGACAAGCTCCTCGGCGGACCCCAGGCAGGATTGATCGTCGGCACGCGGGAGCGCATGGCGAGCATGCGCCGCAATCCGATCTATCGCGCGATGCGCCTCGACAAGGCGATGCTGGCCGGGCTGGAGGGCACGCTCGAGCTCCTGCTGTGTGGCCGCGGCGACGAGATCCCGACCCGCTCGATGCTCGTACGGCCGGCGGCGGAGGTGCGCGCGGTCGCGGAGTCGATCGCGCGGGACCTGTCCGCCCTCGCGGGGATCACAGCGAGCGCCGTGGACAGCGAGTCCGAGCCCGGCAGCGGCGCCGCCCCCGGCGAGTACCTGCCCAGCGCCGCGGTGCGCGTGGCCGTCGAGGGTTTGTCCGCGGACGGACTGGCGGACGTCCTGCGCGCCTCAGACCCGCCCGTCTTCGCGCGCATCGCGGAGGGCAGCCTGATGCTCGACCCGCGCACGCTCCTGCCTGGCGACCGCGAGGACCTCCTGAAGGTCTTCGCCAGCCTCGCGAGCTGAGCTCTTTGCACAAGGGTCGCGTCCCAGCGGTTGCACCACGGCGCGACACCTTCTACATCGGGGGCTACATCGGGGGCCCCGCTCCCCAACTCCATCCATGAACGACCAACCGAACAAGCGTCTCACCGACTACGCCTCCTGCGCCGGGTGAGCCGCCAAGATGCCTATGGGGCAGCTCACGCAGGTTCTGCGTGACGTCAATCCGGAGAAGGATCCGCGCCTGCTCGTCGGCCCGCAGACGGTCGACGACGCGGGGGTCGTGCTGCTTGGCCCGGCGGACGGGCTCGAGTGCGAGGTCGCCCTCGTCCAGACGGTCGACTACTTCCCGCCCGTTCTCGACGATCCGTACCTGTACGGCGCGGTCGCGGCGGCCAACTCGCTCTCGGACGTCTACGCCATGGGCGGGCGGCCTGTGTCGGCCCTCAACCTGGCTGGCTTCCCCGCCGACTTCGACGAGGAGTGGGTGCGCGAGATCTTCCGCGGGGGCTTCGACAAGGTCAAGGAGGCCGGCGCCGTGATCGCCGGCGGCCACACCGTGATCAGCGCCGAGCCGCTGTTCGGCTTCGCGGTCACCGGGCTCGTCAACCGGGACAAGGTGGCGGCCAACGCCGGCGCGAAGCCGGGCGATCGGCTCGTGCTGACCAAGCCGCTCGGCATGGGCACGATGACCACGGCAGGCAAGTTCCAGAAGGTGAGCCTGGACGAGGTCCGCGCCGCGGCCCAGATCATGGCCACCCTGAACGACCGCGCCGCCGCGGCCATGAACATGGTGAACGCCCACGCGTGCACCGACATCACCGGGTTCGGCCTCATGGGCCATGCCCGCAACATCGCCGCCGGCAGCGGGGTCACCCTGCAGTTCGAGGCGGCGCTGCTTCCGATCTACCCCGGCGCCCTGGAGCTCGCACGCAGCGGCGTGGTCTCCGGCGGCTCGGGGCGAAACCGCGCATCGCTCGGGAACACGGCGCGCGTTGCGGACGGGGTCGACGAGGCCCTGTCTTCGACGCGGAGACCTCGGGGGGCCTGCTGATCGCCGTGGCCGAGAACGAGCTCGAAGCGCTGACGCGCGAGCTCGAGGGACGCGACGTGCTCGCGGCCCGGGTCGGTGCGGTGGTCAGCTCCAACGGCACCCTCGTGGAACTCCTCTGATGCGCCCTCTCGCCCTCTTCGCTCTCACTCTTCTCGCCGCCTGCACCAGCTCCTCCACCCGCGTCGGCTGGTGGCAGGAGACCGCCGCCGACCTGGGCGGCAAGCTCGGCGGCTGCGTCGTCGCTGACCTGGACCCGGCCCTGCCGGGCAACGAGATCGCGGTCGTCGGTGGTGATGGGGGCGTGCACCTGATCTGGCGCGGCCCAGACGGCTGGCAGCAGCGGCGCCCGCACACGACCGAGGGGGAGTCGATCCAGGTGATCGCCGGCGACCTGATCCCGCAGCGCGCGGGCATCGAGCTGGTGGCCCTCGGCGTGGCGACGGGCACGGAAGACGGCGGCGGGAAGGGACGCGCGACGGCGATGGCGTTGACCGTCGACCGCGAGACGTGGCTGAAGAGCCTGCTCGAGAGCGAGGCGTTGATCCACGCGGGCGCGCTCGGGGACCTCGATCCGAACACGCCGGGGGACGAGCTGGTCTACGCCGGCTTCTTCGGCGAAGCGCGCTTGCTGGCCGGCCTCGGCAAGCCGCAGGTGCTGGGTCCGCTGCCGGGCAACGCCAAGGGCGCGGCGATCGGCGCGGGCGGCGTGGTGTTCGCCTGCGACGATGGTTCGCTCGTCCGCTTCCGCCTGGCGAGTACGGGCTGGCGCGCGGACGTGTTGTACCGCGCCCCCGATGCTCTGGCGCGGGTGGCGGCGACGGACGACGCCGTTCTGTTCTGCGCGAACGACGGCGCGCTGCGCTTGTGGCGCGCGGACGAGGCCGGCGCGGCGCGCACACTCTACCAGTCGGAGGATCGCCTGCGCGGCGCCGTGATCGCCGACCTCGACCCCTCACACCCCGGCCTCGAGTACGCGACCGCCGGCTACGACGGCCGCATCGTGGTCGTGAGTGACGCGACGACGGCGACCGGTCACCGGCAGATGGTCAGCGTCGTCGGCGTTGACCCCGACCGCTTGCACCACCTCGCGGTGGGTGAGCTGCCCGGGCTCGGCACGTGCCTCGTCGCCTGCGGCTACGGCGGTCGCGTGATCATCGTCGGCTACGGCGAGCGCGACTAGGGCGTCGATGGGCGGGCTCTACGAGGGACTGGAGGACGCGGGAGCCCACGGGGAACAGTTCCCTGGCCCGCCCTGGATCCTCGGCCACCGCGGCGCGCCGCGCGAGGCGCCGGAGAACACCCTCTCGAGCCTGCGTCGCGCGATCGACATCGGCCTCGATGGGTTCGAGTACGACCTGCGCGGCTGCGCGAGCGGCGAGGCGGTGCTCCTGCACGACGCGACCCTCGAACGCACGACCGACGGTGAGGGCCCGCTCGCGGAGCGCACCCTGCCGGAGCTCTTTCGCCTCGACGCGGGCGGCTGGTTCTCGCGGCAGTACGCGGGCGAGCCGCTGGCGGTGTTCGAGGAGGCGCTCGAAATCGCGGGCGACGAGCGCGGCTGGCCGCGGCACATGATCGAGCTCAAGGAGCCGGGCCTGGTCGACCGGGTCGCGGAGCGCCTCGCCGCGATGGCGCCCGGCCTGGTGATCCACGTCGCCTCCTTCGACCGCAGCGTCGTCCTCGCGGCGCGCGAGGTGGGCTTGCCGACGATGCTGCTCGCCGTGCGCGCCGAGGAGGACGACCGGCGCTTCATCCGCGACGAGCGCATCGACGCCCACGGCGTCGGCCCCGGTGGCTGGCGCACGGAGGCCGGCGGCCAGGAGTGGTTGTGCGAGCGCTGGTGCTGGTCGGTCGACCGACCCGAGGACCTGCTCGACGCCTGTCGCCGACCGCTCGCGGGCTTCAACACGAACGAGCCCTTCCGGGCCCTCGCGACGCGCGCCCTCGTGGCCCTCGCGCCGGACGACGACGGCCTGTATCCGGTGCAGGTCCCGGAGCTCTTCGTGGAGC
>JAQBVH010000497.1 GCA_027623615.1 Planctomycetota bacterium
CCGACCGAGATCGGCTCGAGGTCGAGCTCCTCGTAGAGGCGCTCGTCGAGCCCTTCGTAGCGGCCGCAGATCAGCATCGTGCGCTCGGCGGTGGCCAGCGCGTCGGCGTGCGCTTGCTGGAAGGGCTGGCCGGCTGGGTCGAGCACCAGGCGTCGGTGGACGCCGTGGCGGGCCTCGATCCATTCGACCGCCTCGCAGATCGGTTCAGGCTTGAGCACCATGCCGGGGCCACCGCCGAAGGGGCGGTCGTCCACGGTGCGGTGGCGGTCGCGTGCCCACTCGCGGAAGTCCACGAGTTGCACCTCGACCAGCCCTTGACGCCGGGCGATGCCGAGGATTCCGACCTCCAGGTAGGGGGTCATGGCCTCGGGGAAGAGGGTGAGTATGGTAAAGAGCGGGGGTGCCATCCCTCAGGAAAAGGCAGAGCAGGGTAGACGGGGGCCTACCACCCGTCAAGGTCACCAGCAGCCCCCCCAGAACAAGGAGATCCCACGTGTTCACCGGCATCGTCGAGGCCGCCGTCGAGGTCCTGGCCTTCGAGCGGGACGGGGAGGGGGCGAGCCTCCTCCTCCCGCCCCCCCCAGGCGTCGCCGACTGGGAGGTCCAGGTCGGCCAGAGTATCGCCGTCGCGGGGGCCTGTCTGACGCTGGCGGGGATCCACCAGGGGGGGCTGATGCGCTTCGACCTGTCGTCCGAGACCTTGGAACGGACCTGGTTCTCGGGCCTGAGGCAGGGCCGCCTGGTCAACCTCGAGCGGGCCATGCGCCTGGGGGACCGCCTGGACGGCCACCTGGTCAGCGGGCACGTCGACGGCCAGGGCCGCATCGAGGCCCTGGAAGACGTCGGAGACGGGGGCCTGGAGGTGACCTTCCAGGTCGACGCGGCCCTCGATCGCTACCTGATCGAGAAGGGCAGCGTGACCCTCGACGGGACGAGCCTCACGCTCGTCGAGCCCTCCGCCGGCCGCTTCCGCGTGGCGATGATCCCCCTGACCCTCGAGCT
Source organism: Planctomycetota bacterium (assembly GCA_027623615.1). Taxonomy (GTDB): domain Bacteria; phylum Planctomycetota; class UBA1135; order UBA1135; genus JALWOP01. The sequence continues at coordinate 1,003 of JAQBVH010000497.1, forward strand.
GACAGCGTTCGGCCGTGCCCAGGTGGGCCAGGCCGTCAACGTGGAGGTCGACATGATCGGCAAGTGGATCGAACGGCTGATGCCCTGACTCCGTACTGCTCATGGAATCGGGCGACGCTTGGGCGCACCCGGTCGCCCGCACTCAGGTTGGCGGCGTCGCAACTCGCGACATCCCCCGAAACCCCGGAGGGTGAAGGGGCGCTAGAAGCCCAGGAACACCGTGTTCAGGAAGGTGGAGATCGGTGCTGCTTCGCGGGCCTCCTCGAGGCTGCCGGTCAGGACGCGGATGCCCTTCTTGAGCTCCTCGTAGAGCTCGTCCTCGTAGAGGAGCTTGCTGATCGTGCCCTGGCCGTCGCGTAGGGCTGCGGAGGCGTCGGCGAGGTTGTCGAGGAGCGTGGCCAGGTCCTCGTAGACCTCCTCCTCGACGAGCAGCCGGCCGAGGGTGCCGCGTCCCTCCGCCAGGTTGCCCGTGATCGTCTTGATGTTCTCGCCGATCGTGGGGTCGTTCAGCAGCATGCCCAGGGTGCCCTTGCCCTCCTCGAGGTTCCTCGCGACCGTCGAGAGGCGGTCGATCGCCTCCTTGACGTCCGCCGAGACCTCCTCGTCGTACAGCAACATCCCGACCGTGCCCTTCCCGGCCTGGATGTCGTCCGCCATCGTCTGCGCCGTGGTCACGAAGGTGTCGATGCCGTTGGCGATGTCCTTGATCTGGAGGTAGATCTCGTCCTTCGTGAGCAGCTGCCCGATCGTGCCCTCGCCGTCACGCAGGGCCTTCGTCAGGGCCTCGATGTTCTGGAACGACTCGGACACGGCCGCCACCGCGTTGTTCAGGTCGCTCGCGAGCTTCTGGTCGTAGAGCAGGTTCGAGATCACGCCCTCGCCCTCGCGCACGTCCCCAATCACCGCCTCGATGCCGCTCAGGATGTTGCGCAGGCTCTCGCGGTTCTCGCCGACCAGGTCCCCGAGCGCCTTCATCACGTTCGGCGAGACCGAACCCAAGAGGCCCGTGAGCCCGACCTCGCCGAACGAGGGCTCGCCCGGGTCGATGACGAGCTGCTTGCCACCCAGGACGGTGGCCTCCTCGATGCGGATCGTGTGGTTGCCGAAGAGCTGCACCTCCTGGTCCAGGGTCAGCACGACCTCGACCCGCTCCTTCAGCGGCTTCTGCGGATCGTAGTCCAGGCTCTCGACCTCGCCCCAGCGCAGGCCGGCCACCAGGACCGGGTCGCCCGCGCGCAGGCCGCCAGCTCCCTGGAACTTGACGCTGACGGTGACCTTCTCGCTGAAGAGCGACAGGTCGCTCTTGAACAGGGTGAACCAGCCGAGGACTCCGAAGACGAGGACGAAGAAGAGCCCGAGCAGGGCTTGGCGTTTGGCGTTCATCTCACACTCCCAGGAACTCGCGCAGCTCCGGATCGGTCGGCTGGAAGAAGGACGCGGCCGTGTCCCTGACGCGGGCCTGGCCCTCGAACAGGAACACCACCTCGTCGGCCACGGTCTTGAGGCAGTCGATGCGGTGCTCGACGACGATCGAGGTCACCTCGAGCTTGTCGGACAGCTCGCGCATCAGGTGGTTGATCGAGCGTGCGGTGCGCGGGTCGAGGCCCGCGTTTGGCTCGTCGTAGAGGATGATCTCCGGATCGGTGATCAGCGCGCGCGCGAGACCCACGCGCCGGCGCATGCCGCCCGAGAGCTCGGTCGGAAACTTCTGACCCGTGTCTGGGACGTGTACGAGCTCGAGCTTCTCCTGCACCTTCGCAGCGATCTCGGCGGCGTCGAGGTTCGTGTTCTCCTCGAGGGGCAGGGCCAGGTTCTCGGCCACGGTCAGCCAGTTGATCAGCGCGCCGTCCTGAAACACGTAGCCCATGCGCTTGCGCAGCTCGGCGAGCTCCCGGCGCGAGATCTTGGTCAGGTCCTGCCCGTCGACCTCGACCAGACCAGCGTCCGGTCGAATCAACCCGATCAGGTGCCGCAGGGTCACCGACTTGCCGCTGCCGGAGCCACCCATCAGGCCGAGGCACTGACCGCGGTGCACATCGAAGGACATGCCACGCAGGATTTGATGGTCCCCGAAGGACTTCTCCACTCCCGACATCCGGATGATCGTCTCGGGCATCGCTAGTTCTGATAGATCAGCCAGGTGAGGAAATAGTTGTAGACGATGACGGCGACGATCGAGTCGCGTACCGCGCGGCTGGTCGCTCTTCCGACGCCGAGCGCGCCACCCGCGGCGCGCATTCCGCAGCCGCAGCTGATCACCGCGACTACCGCGCCGAAGACGCTGGCCTTGAACAGACCCGAGTAGACGTCCTTCGGCAGCGGGATCACGTCGCCCTTGCCGGTCAGCGCCTCCAGCGCCGAGTCGAGGTAGAGGGTCCAGCCCACCCCGAGCTGGGCGCTCGCCACCAGCCCGCCGCCGATGATCCCGACCGCATCGCAGATCACCGCCAGCATGGGCGCCATCACCACGAGCGCGATCACCCGCGGCAGGATCAGGAACGAGTGCGCGTCCACCGACAGCACGTCGAGGGCGGACAGCTCGTCCGAGACCTTCATCGTGCCCAGCTCGGCCGCCATCGCGCTGCCGGTGGTCGCCGCCAGGATGACCGCGGTGATGAAGGGGCCCATCTCGCGCGCCATGGTGGCTGCGACGATATAGCCGATCTGGTCCTGCTGGCCGAAGCGAGCCAGCTCGATGCCGGTCTGCAGGGACACGATCATCCCGATGAACAGGCCGACGAGCAGCACGACGTGCAGGTTGCCCAGGCCCGTGCGGTAGAGCTGGTCTAGCGCCCAACGCCGGCGCCTGGGCAGGTGGTGCAGACGCGCGCAGACCGCGCCGAACAGGCCCAACCGGAAGCCGATGTTCTCCAGGGCCTCCCGAAAGTTGCGCAGCTGCCACAG
>JAQBVH010000498.1 GCA_027623615.1 Planctomycetota bacterium
GCCGTCGCCGAGGACGCGCACATCCAGTCGATGGCCGCCGAGATCGAGGACGCCGAGGACGTGCTCGACGTCTCGAACAAGGCGCCGATCATCAAGCTGGTCAACACGATCCTGTTCCAGGCCCTGAAGCTGCGCGCCTCGGACGTGCACTTCCAGTGCTACCCGGACCGCATGCAGGTCCGCTACCGGATCGACGGCATCCTGTACGACATGGATCCCGTCCCGCGCAAGGTGCAGGACGCGATCATCAGCCGCGTGAAGGTCATGGGCAAGATGGACATCGCCGAGCGGCGTCTGCCCCAGGATGGTCGCGCGACGATCAAGCTGGGCGACGGCGAGGTCGACGTCCGCATCAGCTCCATCCCCACCACCCACGGCGAGCGCATCGTGATGCGCCTGCTCGACAAGACGGGCAAGCTCTACCGCATCAACGAGATCGGTCTGTCCGAGCGCAACATCGGGATCCTGCGGGATTACCTCACCTACAACCACGGGATCATCCTGGTCACCGGTCCTACCGGCTCCGGCAAGACGACGACCCTGTACGGGTCGATGGCCGAGATCGACACGACCCAGAAGAACGTGCTCACGATCGAGGACCCTGTCGAGTACTCCCTCGCGGGCGTCAGCCAGGTCCAGGTGAACACGAAGAAGGGTCTGACGTTCGCCGCCGGCCTGCGCTCGTTCCTGCGTCAGGACCCGGACGTGATGATGGTCGGTGAGATCCGGGATCTCGAGACCGCCGAGGTCGCGATCCGCGCGGCGCTCACCGGTCACCTGGTGTTCTCCACCGTGCACACCAACGACGCCCCCTCGACGATCACGCGCATGATCGACCAGGGCGTCGAGGCGTACCTGGTCGCCAGCTCCATCGTGCTGATCATCGCCCAGCGACTGGTGCGGACCATCTGCCCCCACTGCAAGGAGATGCGCCCCATCTCCGACGAGGATCGGGCCAAGCTCAAGAAGGTCGGGATGACCGCCGAGGAGCTCAATGGCGAGATCGCCTCGGCCACCGGCTGCGACGAGTGCTTCCACTCCGGCTACGCGGGTCGAACCGCTATCTACGAGTTCCTGCCGGTGACCGAGAAGCTGCGCACCGAGGTCATGGAGGGCGCCAGCGCCTCCGAGATCAAGCGCAACGCGATCAAGCGCGGCCTGATCACCCTGCGCATGGATGGTCAGGACAAGATCAGGGACCGATTGACGACCCCTGACGAAGTGCTGCGAGTCACCCAGTTGGACGTGGAGTAGGCTGCAAGGACCCCATGCCGATCTACGAGTACAAGGCCTTCGCTCCGGGCGGCAACACCAAGAGCGGTGTCGTCGACGCCGACACGGAGCGGGACGCCCGCAACAAGCTGCGCAAGGACAACCTGCTCGTCAGCAAGCTGGTGGAGACCCGCGGGGGTCGCAAGATCAAGCGCAGCAAGGAGGGCAAGAAGTCCGATGGCCTCCTGGCCCGGGCAGCCTCCAGGCGCGCCGCCCAGGTCGGACCCCGCGCGCGTGAGAACGAGATCGTGGCCGGCATCACCCGCCAGCTGGCCACCCTGATCGGCTCTGGCATCGCGCTGACCGAAGCCCTCGGAGCGATCGTCGACCAGTCGGACAGCCGCAAGACCGAGACCCTCTTCCGCGAGATCCGCGAGAAGGTCCAGCAGGGCTACAACCTGGCCGACGCCCTCGAGCGCCACCCGGGGTATTTCAGCGAGCTCTACATCAACATGGTCCGCGCCGGCCAGGCGGCCGGCAACCTGGACAACGTGCTGTCGCGCATCGCCGACTACATGCAGGCCCAGCGCGGCCTGCGGCGCAAGATCGTCGGCGCGCTGATGTACCCGATGATGATGATCGGGCTGGGCCTGGTCGTCGTCACGATCCTGCTCACCAAGGTGGTGCCCGAGATCACCTCGATGCTGCTCGACCAGGGCAAGGTGCTGCCGGCATCGACCAAGCTGCTCGTGGGGGTCTCGGACTTCTTCCAGAGCTTCTGGTGGGTGATCTTCCTGGGCATCGCCGCGACCTCCTTCACGGTCGAGCGCATCTACAAGAACAGCCCCAAGGGCCGCCTGCGCATCGATTCCACCCTGATCAAGATCCCCGTCCTGGGGGATCTGCTGCTCAAGGCCGCGGTCGGGCGCTTCACGCGTACCTTCTCGACCCTGCTCCAGTCCGGCGTGCCGGTCATCCAGGGCCTCGAGATCACCGAGAAGGTCGTGGGCAACCGGGTCATCGGCGACGCCACGCGTCACATCCGCGTGCGCGTGCTCGAGGGCACGGACATCGCCAGTCCGCTCAAGGCCAGCGGTGCCTTCCCCACCGTCGTGGGCTACATGGTCGCCGTGGGCGAGCAGTCTGGTGAGCTCGAGGTCATGCTCGACCGCATCGCAGACGCCTACGACGAGGAGATCGACGTGGTCACCGAGCGCCTCACTGCGCTGCTCGAACCGATCATGATCGTCGCCCTTGCCGGCGTCGTGGGCTACATCGTCTACGCCATCATCCAGCCGATCCTGCAGATCGGTCAGATCTAGTCACTCCACAGGAGGCAGCTATGAGTATTCGCAATCGAACGAAGCAGGCAGGCTTCACCCTGGCAGAACTGATGGTCGTCATCGTGATCATCGGCCTGTTGGCCACCCTGGTCACCACCGACGTGATGGGCATCTTCTCGGACGCCAAGGTCAAGAAAGTCCAGGCGGACATCCAGACCATCGACACGGCGATCACCAACTACACGCTGCGCAACGGTCGCGCGCCGGACGACCTGGAGATCCTGATCCAGCCGGACGAGAACAACCACCGCTTCCTGAACAAGACCGCCGTCCCCAAGGACCCCTGGAAGAACCCGTACCTGTACGAACCGCCGGTCGGCAACGAGCGCTATCGCATCTACAGCCTCGGCCGCGACGGCTCGCCGGGCGGCGAGGGTGAGGATCGGGACATCTCCAACATCGACATGATGGCCGAGTAGACCCTTGGCACCTCGCTCGCCCACCCAAGCCAGCGGCCGCACCGCTGGGTGCCCCACAGGCCTCCGCGGCTTCACCATGGTGGAGCTGATGGTGGTTATGGGCATCATCGGGATCATGACGCTCACGATCACGACCTCGATCGACTCGATGCTGCCGGGCGAGCGCCTGAACACTACGATCCGCGTGCTGGCCTCGGACCTGCGCAGCGTGCGCGCCGAGGCGATCAGCCACAACATGGAGTACCGGCTGACCTACGACCTCGAGAAGGATCAGTACCGCTGGTCCACCCCGTTCTCGATCGAGGGCGGGGTGGTCCGGCTCGAGCGCGACCAGGACTACGACACCGGCGAGCGCCTCTACTCTCCGTGGGTCAGGCTGGCGGACGGCGTCTCCTTCGCCCGCATCTTCATCGCGGGTGAGGTCTACGAGCAGGGTCAGGTCCAGGTGATCTTCGACGCGATCGGGACGGCCACCGATCACAGCGTGATCCTCACCCAGCCCAAGTACGAGCAGTTCTTCACCCTCGAGGTGCTGCCCCTCTCGGGCCTGATCAAGATGCACGACGGGGAGTACCTGCGGCAGGAGCCCGACGACGGAGACTTCCAATGAGGATCCAGCGGGCAATGGGGATCCAGCGGGGCACGAACGCCGGGTTCACCCTGGCCGAGGCCGCAGTCACGATCGCCCTCGTGGCGGTCACCCTGACCGTGTTGCTGCAGAGCCTCGAGGGATCGAAACTCCTCGCGGCGCACACCCGCGACCAGAAGATCGCCAAGGAGCTGGCCCTCGCCCACCTGGCCGAGATCGAGGCGGGCCTGTGGCAGGACGAGCTCGAGTTCACGCGCTCCGGCTCTTACGCCGAGCAGGGACACGGCACCTTCTGGTGGGAGCTCGCCATTGGCGATGAATCCTTCACGGACGACAGCGA
>JAQBVH010000499.1 GCA_027623615.1 Planctomycetota bacterium
GTCGAGCTCCTCCGGGCTCGGCAGGAGCCCGATCACGTCCAGGTGCACGCGGCGCAGGAACGTCGCGTCGTCGCACAGGGGCGCCGGCACGGTGCGCAGGGTGCGCAGCTTGGCCGCGACCAGCTCGTCGATCCATCCGCCGGGGTGCTGACCCTCGGCGGGGTCGGCGAAGGCGTCGCGCGCGCCCTCGGGCAGGACGGTCAAGGGAATCCCGACCGTGTGCGTGGCGAAGCTGGCGGTCAGGAAGGCCTCGCCCGGCGCGCCGCTCTCGACGCGGCCTCGCTCCGGGAGCGCGCCGGTGGCTGCGTTCGAGGTGCGATACACCGCCAGGTCGGTCACGTCCCGGTCGCGCCCGTCCGAGTAGGTCGCGCGCACGACCAGGTGCGCGGGTTGGCCAGCGCCCTCCAGCACGAGGCCCGGGGGCGAGAGCTCGATCGAGGTCACCTTGGCCAGGTCCTCGGGGTCGGTGTGCGCGCCCTCGCCGATCCAGCGCACCAGGGTGCGATAGGCTTCGCTGCCGGGCTCGAAGCGCTTGCCGCCCGAGTGGGGCACGGCGGCGGTGGCCTTCTCGACGATCAGGCTCGTGCCCGGGAAGGCGAGGTCCAGGCGCCGGCCGGGCACCTCCTCGGTCAACCGGTGGTGATCCCCGGCCGGGTCGTAGCCGAACAGGGAGAGGTGGAAGCCGTCCTTGCCGCGCCCGCTGCCGTGGCAGGCGCCGGTGTTGCAGCCCGACGCGGTGAACACGGGCAGGACGTCGTTGCGGAACGAGAGGCCCGGGTCCAGCTCGGCGTCGACGACCTCGACCGGGACCTCCAGCGTCACGCCGTCGATGATCACCGCTGCGCGGGTGGTGCCGTTGCCCACCGGCACGAGTCGCTCACCTTCGAAGCGGGCCACGCTCGGGTCGAAGACGCCGAAGGCCGCGTCCGCGGTGCGGTCTCCCTGGATGCCGTCGTGACGACTGCCGAGGACGACGAAGGTCTGGGTGTCGCGCGCGCCCTCGAGGCGGACGGCGGACGGGTAGACCGCGTGGGTCGCGTAGCCGGTGTTCGTGGCGGCCAGGGACAGCAGGATCGAGCCGATCACTCCTGGCCCTCCTGCTCGCCCTTGCCCTCGAGCCGGGCGGCGTGTTCCGCGCGCAGCTTCTCGAGGCGCGTGGGCGGCTTGGCCGGCTTCTCCTCCGGCTTGGGCTCGGGCCTGGGCTCCTCCTTCTTGGCGGAGGCCTCGGCCACCTTGACCGGCGCGGGCGCCGGCTGCTGCACGCGCAGCTCGGCGGCGGTCAACCCCTGCAGGACCTCACCCCCCGGCAGCTGGACCCGCGCGCTGAACTGCAGCGCGTTGTGCTTGCCGACCGGCGACTCGCCGGTGGTCGTGATCGGGAAGACCAGGCTCTCGGTCGACGCGTCGACCGTGCGCACCTCGGACGCGACCTGGTGCGGCAGGTTGACCATCTCGACCGTGGCCTCGCCCGCGAACTGCGGTCCGCGGGTGACCGTGACGAACATCTCGCCGCCCTGACCCTGGTCGACCGAGACCGGCTCGGCCACGAACGTGAGCAGCGGGACGGTGACCTCGAGCGTGATCAGCGCCGACGAGACCGTGACGCGGCCGTGGGGTCCTTCGCAGTCGGCCGCGATCACCAGCTGCCAGGTGCCCTTGCGGGCGTCCCCGGCGGCGTCGAGGTCGAACTGGCCCGTCGTGGCGTCCTTGCCCACCTGGAGCTGGCGCGAGGTGTTCACGCCCGGCGGCATGTAGGGCACGCGCAGGGTGACGTTGCCCTCGAAGCCCTCGCGACGTTCGACGTTCACGATCAGCGGCACACGACCGCCGCGCGGGAGCGGTACGCCCGGGGGGGCGACCGAGATCGCGATCGGCGCGGGGTCCGTCACCGCGATCGGCAGGCGATCGATCGTGTGGGACCAGTAGATGCGGTTGTTGCCTCCCTCGACCAGCTCGACCGGGTGGTAGAGCCCGCCGTGGATGTCCCCGTCGGTCGCCTTGGCGCTCAGGGGCAAGAGCGCGCTCGTCGCCGGCGCGTCCGCTGCGGCCGAGAGGATGATCGGCACGCTGTTGATGCCCTGCGGCACCTGCGGGAGCTGGGCGGTCACTCCCGCGGGCAGCCCCTCGAGGATCATGTCGACCGAGCCACCGAAGCGCTGCCGTTCGATGTTCAGGTTGATCGTCGTGCTGCCGCCCTGGGGGATCGCGACCTGCGGGCGATCGCCGTCGATGCCGACCGTGATCGAGGCGCTCGGGCGCTGCATCTCGATGCGGTAGGCGAAGGCCGGGCCGCCGCGCATCAGGTGGTCACGCACCTGGACGACGAACTCACCGTCCTCGGGCACCTGCCACTCCAGAAGGCTGTCCGGGCCGCCCTGATCGTCGTTGCTCTTGAGGTGCTGTCCGTTCGCGCGGAAGACCGAGAGGACCGGATCGACGGGCGTGCGCAGGGAGCGCGCGTGGACCGCGAAGATCCACGTCTCGTCCTTCTTGCCGACGAACTTGAAGCGATCGACGTCGCGTTCGGAGCCCAGGACGCCGTTGAGGGCCGCGGGAGCCTCGAAGCTCTCGAGCTTGGCCCACTCCCAGTTCGGCTCGGCCTCCAGCACGTTGTCGAGGTCGCCGACGCGCATCCAGCTCGGCGTGGGTGCGATGCCCGCGGGCGTCTCGACATGGACCGCCGCCACGTCCTGGGGCACCCAGCCGCCGTGGGGCCGGGCCGCCGCGAGGGTCACCTGAGTGCGCTCGACGTGGCCATCCTCGGAGAGCATCTCGACCTCGAGCACCTCGGCGAGCCGGCCACCCATCGGCATGACCGCGAAGGGACGCGGAAAGGTCCCGACGTGCAGCCGGTAGCGGCAGCGATCGTCGCCGCGGTAGGCGCTCTCACGCACCTGCACCACATAGGTGCCGTCCTCGGGCAGCACGACGGTCAACGCCGGGTCCTGGCGGCCGAGGGCCGAGTCGTCGCAGCTGCCAATGCTGAAGCCGCGCGGATCGAAGACGGCCAGGGCCGGATCGAACAGGCGCGCGCCGAGGCGCTGCCCCTCGACCTCGACCGACACGCGCGTGCCGGCCTTGCCCTCGAAGGCGTAAAGGTCCACGTCCTCGTTGTTCGCGACGCCGTTGATCGTCGTCTCGAGCGTGATCGCCTGGGCCTCCTCGCGGGTGCCGTTGGGTTCGGCCTCGGTGATCTCCTTCAGGGCGCCCACGTGGAACGTGCCCAGGTTGGTCAGGCCGCCCGCGGTGCGCACCCAGACGGCGCGCGGTCCGAGGGTCGCCTCGCCGTCGATCGTGACCTTGGCCTTCAGGAGCGTGTCCTGCGCTTCGAGGGCTGAGACCGTCACCCCACCCGGCTCGAAGACCAGCTCGCGTGCGCTGGCCAGGTGCTTGCCGTGCAGCGTGAGCTCAACCTCGGTACCCCGCTGCGCGCCGCGCGGCAGGACCAGCTCGAGGCTGGGGAACTGGGCGGCGGCGCTGGCCGTGAGGACCGGCGCCGCCAGGACGAGTCGGAGCCAAAGCATGATCGTCAGGCCTTGGAGGGTTGCAGCAGGTCACGCAGGATGCGGCCACCCTTGACGAGACGTAGGGGACGGTTGCCGCCCGACAGCAGCTCCTTGTCGGGGTTGATGCCGATCAGGGTGTAGACCGTGCGCGCCATGTCCTCGGGCGTGACCCCCTTCGACTCGACCGCGGTTGCCGTCGTGTCGGAGGAGCCGTGCACGTAGCCGCGCTTGACGCCCCCCCCGGCCATGGCCATCGAGAAGACGCCGGGCCAGTGATCGCGGCCGCCGGTCTGATTGATCTTGGGGGTGCGACCGAACTCGGTGGTCAGGATCACGAGGGTACGGTCGAGCAGGCCGCGCTCGTCGAGGTCGCGGATCAGCATCGCGAAGGCCT
>JAQBVH010000500.1 GCA_027623615.1 Planctomycetota bacterium
GGTTGGTGGACGGGAGCCGGGATCCGGCGCACCCAGCGCTTGGGGAGGACCCGCGTCCCGGCGGATTGGTAGTCGGCAGGGCGTCTCGAGAGCCGACCATGGGAGGGTCGCGCGCTGGTCACCTCGAGCATCCGCTCCTCGTCTTCTCCGCCGAAGGCCTCGGAGAGCAGGGCGGGCACCAAGCGCGCCAGGTCCTCGGCTTGACGGAGAGGACCTGCAACGCTGCGGGGGACGCCGTCGAAGCCCGGCTGCGCGAGGCCCGGCTCCACGAGCTGCGGAGCGAACCTGGTCAGATCAGCGACGATCCTGTCCTCGAACTCGCTCATGTCTGCAGCACGTCCATTCCATTCTCGAGTCGGTCGCTCCACTCGGACGCAAGACGACCACAGATGGTCAGCCGGGACCCGACCCCCGAGCTCCAGTCCGCCAGTCGCTCGGTGATGCCCACGTCCGCCGGATCCGCTGCGAAGAGGCTGAGCTTGCTGAGGACTTCCTGGGCCAGGACATGGTCGAGGATCTCCCACAGATCGATCCCGAACTCCTTCGCCCGCGGCTCCAGCTCGGCGAGCGACCGCGCCGCGCGCAGCGAGAAGCCGACGCCGCGCTCACGCAGGATGCCATCCAGCTCGTAGACCGCCTCCGCCATGGGCTCCTCGAGGTTCACCCCGACGGTCGCCAGGGCTGCGCGAGGGTCCACCTCCAGGTGGATCAGGGCCGCCCGGTCGAGGACGCGGCTCGAGAGCGGTGGTGAGGAGGGGTCGCTGTTCAGCGTGCCGATGAATAGGATCGCGGGCGAGAGGAAGACCTGCGTGACCACGGGCCCATCAAGGCCGCGGATCCCCTCCCCGCCGAGATGGATCGACCGATCCTCCACGGCCGCCTCGTCGTACTGCGACCTTGTGAGGACCTCCGACAGCCAGAACTCGGGGCGGCTGAGGTTGAACTCCTCGAACACGACGACACGCGGGGCGCGGTCACCATCGTTCCAGGCGCGCTCGGAGCGCACGAGGAACCTCGTGAACGGCGAGGCCTCGAACCGGTTGTCGATCGGGTTGACGTGCCCGAGCAGGTCCTCGCTCCCGCGCCAGGTCGAGACCACGGGGACGATCAGGGATCGTTCGCGCTTGGGGTCCTCGATCAAGCGCATGGCCAGGAAGCTCTTGCCGGAGCCCGACGGCCCGGAGAACAGGACGATGGGCTTCGAGGCCATCGCGAGCGTCAGGGAGCGCAGGGTGTGTTCGCCATAGAGGCGCGCGACTCCTTGGCGGCCTCCGCAGGAATCGCCCCCGTCGGAACGGCGGGCTCCGGCTCCCGCGCGTCGGGGACGGGTGCCTTCGGTTGGGAGACGGAGATCGCCAGGTCCCGCAGTGCCTTCAGCGGTTGGTTGGTGAGCCGCGGCGTCTGGTACGCGGGCTCCGGGTCGCTGATCCCCTGATCGGGCAGGACCTCGCTCAGCCGCTTGGCGGCCTGGTCGATCCAACCATCGAGGCTATCGCGAAAGTGGGCATAGCGCTCCTTCTGCGCAGCGGACCAGGTCCGGGCCGGTACATCGATCCGCTCGTCCGCCTCCTTGAACAGACGCATGAGGGTCGAGCGGTCGACCTTCTTGAAGTACTTGCCGCCGGCATCGCGGCCATAGGGGGGCCGCAGGTGCAGCTCGGACAGGTCGACCCAACCCTTCTCGTAGGGCTCGATCTCCCAGTTCCCGTGGACGGACCGCCGGGAGCTCTTGATCCGGTAGGCGCCGGCGACCACGTACTCCCCGCGCTGCGCGACGCCGTGCGGTTCCCGGGCCCGCGGGCTCCAGAACAGGAGCACCTGATCGTCGAGGAGCTTCGCGTCGCGCTCGAGCAGCCAGTCCGCGCCCGATTGATGAACCAGGAACCGAGGTGCGCTCGGGTCGAACAGGTGCAGGTGGTAGCAACGCGCGTCCCCCATCGCGCAGTAGTCCGCGCGGAACGACTCGGGGCGCGTCCCGCAGTTCCAGGAAGCCGCTTCCCGGCAAATCGTGCCTGCCCAACGCGTCGCGGTGTGCGTTGACGAGGCAGGCGAGCGCGTCTCCCGGTTGGATCTTCAGCATGGGACAGGCCTTGGCGGTTGCTTTTTGAGGTCGTGCTCAGCCCCTCGCCGAGCAAGTCCGCAACCAGGACATTGGCCCGGGCGGTTCACCCCGTCAAGGCACCACCGACGCCACGTCCAGCGCGAAGGCTGACAGCCCGTGGGTCACGATCACCAGCGTGTTCGTCGGCGCGTGCACCTCGAGGTCGAGCACGGGGCATGACGGAAGTTCGCAGCCCAGCGGAAACCAGTGCTGGCCGCCGTCCTGGGTGAACCACACGCCGAGGTCGGTGCCGACGTAGAGCACCTGCGCGTCGCGCGGGTCCTCCGCGATCGCATTGCACGGCTCGGCCGGCAGGTCGCCCTGGATCGAGGTCCAGGTCTGCCCGTGATCGCTCGAGCGGTGCAGGTAGGACTGCCAGTCGCCGCCGGAGCTGCCCGACTGGACGACGTAGGAGTGGTCCGGCTCGTGCTGGCTCAGGAGCACGTCGCGGATCCGCGCGCCCGGGAGCTCTGCGGCGCGCTGCCAGGTCTCGCCACCGTCGAGGGTGTACTGCACCCGCCCGATGCTGGCGCCGGTCATGAGCAGCCCTGGGTCGGTGGGGGACAGGGACATCGAGAGGATCGCGCCGCCCCAGGGCTCGGGGCCGATCGCCTCCCAGCTGTCGCCGCGGTCGGTCGAGCGATGGACCTGTTGCGCCGCGCAGTAGAGCAGCCCCTCGGTCTGCGTCGACGCGATCAGCGGCGTGTCCCACGCAAACTCGAGGTCACGCCCGCGCGGCCGGATGCGCCGGGCACGGAACAGCTCCCCGCGCGTGCCGCGCTTCAGATCCCCGAGCTGCTGCGTCCAGTAGAGGATCGTCGCATCGAACGGATCGGGGAACGTCGCGAAGCCGTCGCCGCCCGCCCACGGGTCGAGCCAGAGGTGCTCCCAGGGGTCCGCGCTACCGTGGGTGTAGGCCTCGGTCGATGCGGTCACGAGGGACGCGTTGTCCTGGGTGCCGCCCCAGACCTCGCACACCTCCGCGCCCGTCAGGTGCAGCTTGTAGAACTCGGTGATCGGCAGGTCGTTGAGGTGCAGGTAGCTGCGCGCGCGATCCCAGGACACGTACAGCCCGCCGTCCGTGCCGAGCAGGAGGCGGTCGGGGTGCTCCGGATCGATCCAGACGTCGTGCATGTCGAGGTGCATGCCGCTGCCTCGATGGGCATGCAGGCGCTGCACCCGTTCGCCGCCGCGTTCCCAGCTCTTGCCGCCGTCCTCCGAGCGCAGGAGCCGCAGCCCGCAGACGTAGACCTCGTTCGCGTCGTCGGGCGCGACGCGCACGTCGCAGAAGTCCCAACCGACGTAGGTCGGCAGCTCTTCCTCGTGGGTCTTTGTCCACGTGTCGCCGCCGTCGTCCGAGCGGTAGACCGCGCCGGTCACCCCGCTGCGCCCATCGCCCTCGGGCGAATGGTCGACCAGCAGCGCATAGACCACGCCCGGCTCCGAGGCCGAGGCGTCGATCGCAACGCGTCCGACCTGGGTCTCCTGCAGGCCGCCCTCGAGCCGCTCCCAGGTGTCGCCGCCGTCGGTCGTGCGCCAGACGCCGCTGCGCTCCTGCCGCGAACGGTCCCACGACGCGGCCCAGAGTCGCGTCGGGTCGCTCGGATCGATCACCAGATCGATGAAGGCGACGCTCGCGCCCGCCTCGAGCACGCGCTCCCAGCTCGCGCCGCCGTCGGTGGTGCGGTAAACGCCGCGCTCACCGCCCGATCCGTCGTGCTTCGACCCGATCGCCGCGACGAAGAGCGTGTCGCGCTCGGTCGGGGGCGATACGAGCTTGCCGATGTGGGCG
>JAQBVH010000501.1 GCA_027623615.1 Planctomycetota bacterium
GCACGTGGTCACGTTGGCTACTGTCGCCGTGAATCGTCAGGGTCGCCCGGGTCGGATCCAGGCCCTCGAAGGCCTCGAGCAGCAGCGCCACACCCGCGGAGCGGTCGAGCGATCCGAGGTAGCCGAAGCGCACGGGTCCGTCGGAATGTCGGCGCAGGTGCACCTCGCTGTAGGCAGCGGGGTCGATTCCAGGCCCGCGCCAGTCCACGGCCCGACCGAGGGTCGCGGAGAGTCTCCGGGCCAGGTGCCGGGTCGCGGCGAAGCGCGCGCCGAACTGGGAGAAGGCCGCGCGCTTGCGCTCGAGGCGCTCGCGCAGCTCCTCGCGCGCCGCGTCGATCCCGGCGCGATCACCCTCGTCCGGGGTCCCGTGCAGCAGGTCGCCCAGCCGCTTGAAGGTGGCGGGCGTCAGGTCCTCGGCGGTCACGTGGTCACCGGCGGTCGCGGGCACCCCCGCGGCGCAGAGGAGGGCGCGCGCGCAGCGCATGCGCGCCTCGAGCTCCCGGTCGCCCGGTTCGAAGGCCGCGCCGTCAGGGGCCAGCAGGTGCACCTGGTCGCTGACCGCGAACCAGTCGTGGGCGCAGTAGACCGTCGGCAGGCCGCGGGCGTCCGCCTCCCCCACTGCGGCCAGGCCGAAGCTGGCCACGTCCTCGAAGTGGACCAGGTCGGGCCGCTCCCGGTCGAGGAAGGCCGCGAAGGCGTCGGCGCGCTCGGCCTCTTCGGCCGGACGCTGCGGATCCATGTTGACCCAGGTGACCGCCCATCCGTCACGCTCCTCGCGGCGCTGGGCCAGGGGCAGGAGCCCCGGCAGGCAGCGCGGCGCCACGAGCTCGACCGTCAGACCCTCGTCCGTGAGCGCCCGAGCCAACGCCGCGGCGTGGGCCTCGACGCCGCTGCGGGCGTAAGGAGGTAGCCCGGCGACTACCAGTGCAACCCTCATCGCATTCCCCCCATTGAGAAGAGGAGTCTACCGAGCGTCGGGGCTCGGTTCGAGGAGGAAGACGGTCCGCAAACCGCCGACACGGAACCCAGGCGGTCCCGTCAGATCATGAACGCGCCGCCGTTCATGTCGAGGCACTGCCCCGTGACCCCGCGCGAGTCCTCGGTCAGGAGCCAGGTGACCATCCCGGCCACGTCCTTGGGCTGGCCCATCTTGCCCAGCGGGACGGCCTGCATGGCGATCCGGAGGGCCTCGTCCTTGGCTATCCCCATGCCCGCAGCCATGCCCTCGAGCCCCGCGTGGGCCATGTCCGTGTCGACCCAGCCCGGGCAGATGGCGTTGACCTGGACCCCGGCGGCGGCATGCTCCATGGCGAGTGCGCGCACCAGGCCGGTCAGCGCCGCCTTCGAGGCGCAGTAGCCGGTGTAGCCGGGCACGCCGATGCGGGCCAGGATCGAGGAGATCACGACCAGCGACCGGAAACCGTCCGGCGCCAGGTGGGATTCCACCGCGCGCAGGGTGTCGTAGGTCCCGGTCACGTTCGTGGCGACCAGGTCGTCGAAGCGGTCCTCGGGACCGGGCTCGTTCGGGCCGCCGATGCCGCTGTTCGCGACGACGGCGTGGAACGGACCCTGGGCTGCGGCCAGGTCGGCGATGGTCGCCTGCACCTCGGCGCGCTTGCGGATGTCGCAGGCGCGCACCTCGGCGCCGCCGACCGCCTCGGCGGTCTCCCGGAGGCGCTCGACGTTACGCGCGAGGAGGCTCAAGCGAGCCCCCTCGGCGGCGAGGCGCACCGCGATGGCCTTGCCGATGCCGGTGCCGGCCCCGCTGACCAGGACGTGTCGGCCCTCGAGGCGCGGCATCGGTCAGACCGCCGCGGACTCGGCCGCGGGATGTTCCTCGAGCCAACGCTCGCAGTCGATCGCAGCCATGCAGCCGGTCCCGGCCGCAGTGACCGCCTGGCGATAGATGTGGTCCATCACGTCGCCGCAGGCGAAGACGCCGGGGATGTTCGTGTAGGTCGAACCCTTCTCGGTGATGAGGTACCCGTTCTCGTCCATGTCGAGCATGCCCTTGAAGATCTCCGAGTTCGGCTTGTGCCCGATCGCGATGAAGATGCCGTCGCACTTCACCTCCTCGGAGCCGCCCTCCTTGGTGTTCTCGAGCACGACCGTGTCCACCTTGCCGTTCTCGCCCGCGCGAATGTCCGTCACGGTGCGGTTCAGGGCCCACGCGATCTTCGGGTTGGCCTGGGCGCGGTCGAGCATGATCTTCGAGGACCGGAACTCCTCGCGCCGGTGCACGATCGTGACCTTGCTCGCGAAGCGGGTCAGGAAGTTGGCCTCCTCCATCGCGGTGTCGCCGCCGCCGACGACCAGGACCTCCTTGCCGGGGTAGAAGGCGCCGTCGCAGGTCGCGCACGCGCTGACCCCGTGGCCCATCAGCTTGGTCTCGGCCTCGAGGCCCAGCAGCTTCGCGGTCGCGCCGGTCGAGATGATCACCGACTGGGTCTTGTACTCCCCGAAAGCAGTCTTGAGCGTGAACGGACGCTGGGAGAAGTCGACCTCCTCGACCTCCTCGAAGATCGTCTCGGTTCCGAAGCGCTCGGCCTGCTTCTGGAAGTCCTCCATCATCGCCGGGCCGAGGACCCCGTCCGGATAGCCGGGGTAGTTCTCCACGTCCGTGGTGATCGTCAGCTGTCCACCGGGCTGCATGCCCTGGAAGAGGAGCGGCTTCAGGTTGGCCCGTGCCGCGTAGATGGCGGCGGTGTAGCCAGCGGGGCCGGAGCCGATGATGATGACGTTGCGAATCTCGTCGCTCATGGGGGAAGAGGGTGGTCGGGGCGGGCCGCCCGGGTCGGGCGGCGCAGCAGTGTAGTGGCCCGCGCAGCGGCGCGCGTTGTAGGCTGCCCCCAACTTGGATCACCCCCCCGCCTCCCGAGAAACCGCGGCTGTCTGGATGCCGCGCCTGGTCGACCTCGCCGACCGCGTTCGCACGGCTGCCCAGACGGCCATGACGGCTGCTCTGGAGCGGGGGTCGCTGGGAGACGTCGCCACTACGGTGAGCGAGGGCGCCGGTGACCGGACCTTCGGCCTGGACGTGGCCACCGAGCTGGCGGTCGACGCCTGGTTCGAGGACGAGGCGGCCCGGGGTCCCGTGTCCCTCTTCACGGAGGACTCGGGCTGGCGCCACCGGGGCCCCGCGGGAGACCTCGCCGGGTTCGACCACGGGGGCGTGCGCGTCGTCATCGATCCCGTGGACGGGACCCGCAACCTGATGATGGACCTGCGCAGTGCCTGGACCGTCATCGGGCTGGCGCAGCCCGGCCCGGCGCTGCCGCGCCAGTCCGAGGTCACCCTCGGGGTGGTCGCGGAGCTGCCCGACAGCCGCGCGCGCACCTACCGCTTGTTGACGGCGGCCAGGGGCGCAGGTTGCCGGCTGCGCGTCGACGGAGTCGAGCGCGACCTCGTGGTCGACGACGCGGCGCAGCTCGACCACGGCTACTTTCCCTTCTTCGCCTTCCACCCGCGCATCCGGCCAGCGGTGACCCGCCTGGGCGCGAGCTTCTTCGAGCGCCTCGAGGGTGAGGGCGCGGACACCGCGACCTGCTTCGACGACCAGTACATCTCCTCGGGCGGCCAGCTCGCGTTGGTCGCTCTCGGCACCTACCGCATGGTCGTCGAGCCCCGGGCGTGGCTCGCCGAGCACGCGGGCCTCGCGACCCAGACCTGCAAGCCCTACGACGTGGTCGGCGCCGTGCTCTGCGCGACCGAGGCCGGCGCGATGGTGACCGGGCTCGACGGCGCGCCGCTCGACTTCCAGCTCGACGAGTCGACGCCGGTCTCGTTCTGCGCTTTCCACAACGCCGCCACCCGCGCCGTGCTCTGGCCGCACCTCGCCGCGTGCCTGGAGGACTTCGCTTGAGGTGGCTCCTGACCCTCGTGCTCG
>JAQBVH010000502.1 GCA_027623615.1 Planctomycetota bacterium
CGCGGCGACGATCGGCTGGATCGGGAAGGGGCCCCAGGTCTCGAGGATGCGTAGCTGGTCGGCGAGCTCCGGTCGGCGCCGTGACTCCAGGAGCAGCACGTTGGAGTCGATGGCCGCGACCTCGACGCTCCCCGCGCGCACCGCCTCGATCGATGCGTGGTGCGAACCCGTGCAGCGCTCCTCCCGGAAGAAGCGGTCCGCGAGCCCCCGCGCCCGCAGCTCCTGGCGGAGCGAGTAGTAGCCCGAGAGGGAGCAGCGGTCGTTGAACCCGAAGCGGGTTCCGCGCAGGTCGTCGAGGCAGTGCGCGCCAGAGTCCGCGCGCACGATCACGTCCGAGAAGAGGACCGGCCGGCCAGCGTTGCGCGGGTCGCGGAACACGAAGGCGGCCGGCAGGAGCTCGACGCTCGGCGCGGGCTGGGCGACCAGGTAGAGGTACGAGGGCGCGCAGAGGAAGCCGAGGTCCGCTGCACCAGCCGCGAACGGGTCGTGGTCCCCTTGCATGGGTCCCGAGATGCGCTCCTCGGTCTGGATCTCGACAGGCCGGCCGACCGACGTGGCCAGCAGCTCGGCGAGGTGCTCGAAGAAGCCCAGGGGGATCCCCGGGGACAGGTAGGTGATGGCGCGCAGCGGGCGTTTCACGACTGCGAGAGCGTAGCCGTTACCAGTCGTGTTCGCCCCGGCGCAGCGGGCCCCCGGAAGCCACGATCGCGGGTATCCTCCGCCCGTGAAACTCGTCTGCTTCCTCCCCCCGACCGGTTCCACGCCCCACCACGGCGCCCTCCTCAGCGCTGGTGAGGTCCTGGACTTCGACGCCCCCGCCGCTGACCTCCCGGCGCGCGAGGGTCCCTTCACCTGGCTCGACACCGCGGGTGCCGCCCACGCCGCTGCTGCGCAGCTCGTGGCCGCGGTCAGCGGGGACGACGCACGCCGCGCGTCCCTGCGCAGCGCCGGCGCGTTGCACGCAGTGGACGCCGTCAAGCTCCTCGCCCCGGTGCCCCGGCCCGGTAAGGTGATCTGCATCGGCCTCAACTACAGGGATCACGCCGAGGAGTCGGGCATGCCCATCCCCGAGCAGCCCCTGGTCTTCAGCAAGTTCGCCTCGTGCGTCATCGGCCCCGGCGAGGAGGTCGTGCTGCCCCCGGGCGCCATGGAGTGTGACTATGAGGCCGAGTTCGGCGTGGTGATCGGCAAGGCCGCGACGCGCGTGACCGTGGAGAGCGCCCTCGAGCATGTCCTCGGCTACGTCAACATCAACGACGTCTCCGCTCGCGACTTCCAGTTCGCGGATGGCCAGTGGCAGCGCGGCAAGTCCCCGGACACCTTCTGCCCGATGGGTGAGTTCATCGCGACCACCGCTGACATCCCCGATCCCCATGCGCTGCGCGTCTCCCTGCGCCTCAACGGGGAGACCCTCCAGGACTCGAACACCAACCAGCTGATCTTCGGCATCCCCGAGCTGGTCAGCTACCTCTCGAACTTCACCACCCTCGAGCCCGGGGACGTGATCGCGACCGGCACCCCCTACGGGGTCGGCTTCGCGCGCACGCCGCCGATCTACATCAAGGACGGCGACGTGATGGAGGTCGACATCGAGGGCCTCGGCGTGTTGACCAACCCGGTCGTCGCCCGCTGAGGCGCCAGCGCCAGAACGTGATGCGGGCCGCGGGCAGGGATTTCTGCACGCGGCCCGCGACGATTCTGGGCGCGCTCCGGTCTACCCCTTGGGCGGGTGGGCCTTGCGGATCCCCGCACCCGTGGCGCGAGCCCTAGTTCAGCCCGAGGTGCTTGAGGAACGCGTCCGCGTTCGGCCCACGCCCCAGGAACTCGGTCACCATCTGCAGGGCTGGCACGGTGCCGCCCCGGGCCAGGACCGTCCTGCGGTAGTCCCGCGCGGTCTGGGGATTCATGATCCCCTCCGCCTCGAAGCGACTGAACATGTCCGAGGCATAGACCAGCGACCACAGGTAGCCGTAGTAGCTCGCCTCGTAGCCGACCAGGTGTCCGAAGGAGGCCTGGGCGTGCAGGTTCTCGATCACCGGGAAAAGGCGCGTCTCCGCGTAGACCGCCTCGCGCACCGCCGTCGTGTCGACCTCGCCGCTCGGGTCGCTGTGGTACGCGAAGTCGTACATGCCGAGGTACACCTGGCCCTCGGTGTTCAAGCCCGAGCCGAGGTTCTTGGCCGCGACCATGCCCGCGATCACCGCGGCGGGCAGGGGCTCGCCGGTCTCGTAGTGCCGCGCGAAGCGGCCGAGGACCTCGGCGCGCCAGACCCAGTTCTCCAGCATCTGCGAGGGCGCCTCGACGAAGTCGCGCGCGACCGAAGTGCCCGCGAACTCGTAGAGCTCGACCTCGGTCAGGATCGAGTGCAGGCAGTGGCCGAACTCGTGGAAGTAGGTCTCGACCTCGTCGTGGGTCATCAGCGAGGGCTGGGTCGCCGTCGGCTTGGTGAAGTTGCAGACCAGGGCTACCCGCGGAAGGGTCAGCTCACCGTTCATCCAGCGCTTGCGCACGGTGAGCGGGAACTGCGCCGCGTGGCTGTACTTGCCAGGCCGCGGGTGCAGGTCGAGGTAGAACTCGCCGAGCAGGTCGCCGGTCTGTTGATCATGCACCTGATAGAAGGTCACGTCTGCGTGCCAGGCCTGTTGATCGACCTTGGTGAAGCGGATGCCGAACAGGTCCTGGTAGACGTCGAACATGCCCTGGGTGACCGCGGCCATCGGGAAGTACTCGCGCACGAGCTGCGTGTCGACGGCGTACTTGTCGCGCAGCAGGCTGTTGCGATAGAAGGAGATGTCCCAGGCGTAGAGCTGCGCGTCGGGATCGCCTGTGTGCTCGCGTTTGGCGGCGGTGTACTCCTCGAGGTCCGCCAGCGCCTTGCGGCGCAGCTTGGGGCGCAGGTCGTCGTAGAACGCGTTCACCTTGTCCGGATGCTGGGACATGCGCGTCTCGGTCTGGAAGTGAGCAAACGACTCGTAGCCGAGGATCCGTGCTTGCTCCGCGCGCAGGGACAGCATGCGCTCGAGGCGCGTCACGTTCGGGCTCCCGGCCCGCAGGCCGTAGGACAGCGACAGCTTCTGGCGCGAGGCCGGGACCTCGCAGTAGCTGAAGTAGTAGCCGGGCGCCGCGCCCTTGAGGCTGACCTTGTAGAGGCCGCCGGCCTGGGGGATGTTGTCGAGGTAACGCTGCGGCACCCCGCGGGATTCCTCGGGGGTGAAGAACACCACGGTCTCGTCATCGGAGATCGCCGCGCGGAACTCGATCCCGAGGTCGGTCAGCGACCTGTCGATCTCGAGCAGACGGGCGCGGTCTTCGGCCTTCAGGCCCATGCCGTTGCGCCGGTAGTCCCTCAAGAGCGTGCTCAGGTAGAGCGCATCCAGTGGCTCGAGCTCGCCGAGCAGCGGCTCGAACCCGAGGAGCACCTCGTAGAGCGCGTGGTTCTTGTAGAGCTCGTCGAACCAGTTCGAGAGGTCGGCCGAGGCCTCGCGGCCCGTCGCCCGCGTCTCGGCGTCGGGTGACACGTCCCCCATGAAGGTCGTCATGCGCGACTCCATGAAGGTGCGCGCCTGCAGGTCGTCGATCGCCTTGACGCTGTTCTCGAAGGTGCGCTCGGCGACGGGACGCGAGACGATCGCGTCGATCGCGCGCGCCGCGGCCTCGAGCTGCTCGCCGATCGGCGAGTCCTCGTAGGTAGGCGCCCCCCGCTCGGCGGCCACGGGGTGCGGACCCGTACCGACGCAGGCCATCAGGGGAACGAGGAGGAAGGCGAGGGCGGCGGGGAATCGATGCATGCGGCGAATTCTAGCGATCCCTCCCGCTGGGCCGCGCTCCCTCACCCAACCGCTACCTTGGAGCCATGCGACCCCTCGTTCTCGGCCTCCTGCTCG
>JAQBVH010000503.1 GCA_027623615.1 Planctomycetota bacterium
CCCGTTGGAGTGCGCCTCGCCGAGGTCGTTCACGACCAGGTGCGCGTCGGGGATCTTCTGCTGCTGGGCCCAGAACGCGGCGCGGGTCGCGGGGTGCTGGGTGGCGTGGACCAGGTGGTGCCAGTTCCCGAAGGTCGAGAAGAAGCGGTTCGAGCTCAGGTCCGAGCCGAAGGTCGTGCCGCTGATGTCGAGCAGGAAGTGCTGGGCGATCCAAACGTCGACCACGGCGAGCGCGGCGTGGTGCTCCGTCCAGCGCAGGTACTGGTGCAGCTGGGTCAGCGCCCAGCTCACGCTCGTGTAGTCGCTCTTGAGCGGGTCGAGCGGAAAGCTCTGGTAGTAGGTCAGCAGGTCCGCGGCGACGTGGTCCGCCAGAGGACGCAGGCGCAGCGGCTCCGGCCGCCCGTTCTCGAGCGCCCACTTCTCGTACTCGCTGGCCAAGCGCAGGAACCAGGCCTGCGCGTAGACGTACGTGACGTACTCGTCGACCTCGTGGCGCACCTTGTGGAACTCGAGCGCCGCCTCGGAATCGAGCGCGGTCGGCTGCAGCGCTGGCACCGCCCGGGCCAGCCGGTACGCAGCCCAGTGGGCATGGATCGAGGAGTGGGTGTCGAGGCAGCGCACGAACACGCGCTTGCCGAGGGTCGGCTGCACGCACGGGCGCACGAAGGTGTCCATCTCGACCAGGATCCCCTCGGTGGCCGAGTCGACCGAACCAGCCTGCGCCCGGACGGGAGGGACGAGTGTGAGACACAGGAGAGCGATCGGGAGAATGCGCATCGCTCTACCGTCGCGCGATCCGCGTCAACCCGCAAGAGCGTTGCGTGGGAGTACACACTCGTCGCCGGGGCGTGTGCGTGGGAGTACGGTGCCGCACTCCCACGCGTGACTCCACGTTCGCGCCGCAGCATCGAGGCCGCAAGCCTCGTCTGCGGGGGGAACGCTACTGCTTGCCGGGCGTCCAGGTGCGGGTGTGGCTGTCACCCGCAGCGTCGACGAGCTGCACGACCACCTCACCGTCCTCGCCCCGCGCCGCGAGCCCGAGGCGCACGTCGTCGACCTCGATCAGGCGCACGCCGTTGAGGCGCAGCAGCACGTCGCCGGGATTCAGCGGTAGCGCCTCCGCGATCGTCCCCGGGGTGACCCGGTCGACCTCGAGACCGACGTGTTCGTCGGACACGGCCTTCAAGTACGCGCCCAGGATGTCGGTGCGCACGCCGCGCGGTAGCGGAGCGCGCGGCCGGGTGAAGGGGTCGTTGCCGTCGAAGTTGAGACGGAACGTGAACAGCTCATGGCCGACGAGGTCGACGTCCGGGTTCGCCGCCTGGATCTCCTCCAAGGTCTTGCCCGTGTAGGTGCGCTTGCTCGTCACGCCATCGGCGGTCTCCTCGACCGTCACGGTCACGCCGTCGGCTCCGCGCTGGATGCTCACGCTACGCGCCGTCGATGAGCTGGGAGGCAGCGAGGAGCGCAACCGCGGACCCAGCCCCCCGTGCAGAGCGCCTCCGAAGAGCTGCTCCATCTGGCGCTCGATCTCGGTGAATGGATCCGCGCCACCAAAGAGATTCGGTCCGAGCGCGCGCGTACGGACCGGGGACCGACGCGCACGCTCGACCTCGCGCAGGGCGAGCCTGGCGGTCCAGGCCAGCTCGTCCTTGCCCAGGGCCCATTCGCGCAGCACCTCCGTCAGCGCCGGGCTGCTTGCAGCCGCGAGGGCAAGCTCCTCGAAGGCGCGCTCGCGCGCAGCGAGGTCCGGGTCGGTCAGTCGCAGCTCCCACTGCGCGACCTGCGCGGCCTGCCCCTGGTGCGCGCCCCAGGGGTCCTGGCCTGCGACCTTGCGTAGAACACCGGGCTCGACCTTCGTCAGGCTGCCGGGCGGCTTCGGGGTCTCGGGTACGGGCTCCTGCAGTCCTCCACGCAGGAAGGACGCCAACAAGGGAGTGACGGCCGCGGCCGCCAGCGTCATCGTCTTGACGTTCATCTCTGAGCTTGCTTCAGGTCCACGAAAGAGCGCCGGTGCGCAGAGCGCGCCGACGCGAGGATTCTAGGCCGGTTCGGGCTCGATCAGCGGGGCCGATCAGCGGGGACCGCGGGCCTCCGCACTCGGAATCACGATGCCCTGCTCGGTGTGCATCTCGCGGCCGCGCTGGTACATGAACTCGGCTCCCTCGCTGAGGGGGCGCAGGAAGCCCTCGGGAGCAGCGCTGTCGGCCTCGAGCGCGGGGCCCTTGCTCGACGCCGGCAGGCCCTCACCCACGACGGGCATGGTGCCGATCACCGTGCCACCGGTCCCCGCGATGGTCCCAGGGCCCTGGCCGGCTTCGGCGCCGGAGTCGGGCTTCAGGAACCCAGCCAGCAGGAAAGCGCAGATCACGGCCGCTGCGGCGGACAGGACCCCGACCGGCAGGAGCCGCAGCGGGCGCAGGGGTACGGAGCGCAGGGTGGGAGTCGTCTCCAGGGCCCGCGGCCCCTTCGGACCGGCGCTCGCAAAGACGCCCTCGGTCGCGAGCCGCGCCTGGACCCCCGTCCAGAGGTCCGGGCTGGGGTCGTCGCGGCGGGCGGTCAGGACGGCGCGGGCGGCCCGGGCACGCTGTTGGTGCTCCTGGCAGCTCGGGCAAGCCTCGAGGTGCTCCTCGACCGCGCGGAGCTCCTCGATCTCCAGGTCACCGCCCACGAAGAGGGGCAGGGCCGAGCGCACGTCGAAACAAGTAGCAAAGGTGTGATCCATGGTGTTGGGCTTCGTTCCGAGCATGCCTACGGGCGCCGCGGGGGGTCGTTGGAGGAAAGACCGGCGGCTTTGCCGCCTGCTGCCTCCATCCGCTGGCGCCGCTCCCACTCCTCCTGGAAGAGCTTGCGGCCGCGGTGGAGACGCCAGCGCACGGTCACGTGGGTCGCGCCCACGATCTCGGCGATCTCGGTGCAGGGCAGGCCTTCGAGCTCACGCAGGACGAGGACCGACTGGAAGTGGGGCGCCAGGGCATCCAGGCAGGCCTGGACCTCGGCGGCGGTCTCCTCCGCCTCGATCCGATCCGAGGGCAGCGCGTCCCGGTGGTCGATCAGGTCGAGGTCGGCCTCGTCCTCTTCCCCCACCGCGGCGATGGAGACGGTCGGTCGGCGCTTGCGCAGATGGTCGATGCACAGGTTCGTCACGATCCGATAGAGCCAGGTCGTGAAGTCGTGCTGGTAGTCGAAGCGCTCCAGGCTGCGGAAGACCCGCAGGAAGGCCTCTTGCGCCAGGTCCTGGGCGTCCTCGTCGCTGGGGACCATGTTGCGCGCCACCCGGTAGGCGCGCTTCTGGTGGCGCTTGACCAGGGCCTCGAAGGCGTCTTCCTCCCCCGCCTGACAGCGGTGGAGCAGGGCGTGATCGATCTCTCGATCTTCAGCCGGGGGGGGTACCTGGTCGTCCTTCACGGGGTGCGCGCTCTGTCGGGCACGCCGACCCCGAGTGTATCGGTCCGATCCGAGGCGATCCTGCTTGGAACTGACAGGGGAGGGCATCGCAGCGCCAGTTACGGCGTCTGGAACCGGGCGTTGGTCTCGAATTGATAGGCGGTCTCAGATGACCGGGAAGCGGCCCTCGAGGGCTCCGATCCGGCGGAACTTCTCCCGCCGGCGATCGGGCAGGGTGCCCCAATCGAGCTGCGAGAGCTCCTCGAGGTGCTCGTCGATCTTGTCCGCGAGGGACTTGTAGACGAAGGACGGGTCGCGATGGGCCCCACCGAGGGGCTCGGGGACCACGTCGTCGATCAACCCCAGCTCGGTCAGGTTCTTGGCCGTCAGCTTGAGGGCCTCGGCCGCCTCGGGCACGCGCGTCTCGTCCTTCCAGAGGATCGCCGCGCAGCCCTCGGGGCTGATCACCGAGTAGTA
>JAQBVH010000504.1 GCA_027623615.1 Planctomycetota bacterium
GGCGAGTGGGAAGCAGTGGTGCGGCACCGTGCTCCCGCTCACAGGCGAGTGGGAAGAGATGCTGCGGCACCGTACTCCCGGCACCGTACTCCCACCAAGGGCGAGGCTGACCCCGACCGGTCACCGCGCGGTTCGGGCAGACTAGAGTTCCCGTGACCTCCCCTCTCGTTCGGCTCCTCGCCCTCTGCGCCCTCACCGCTCCGGTCGCGTCAACCGCGGGCGGTCAAGACCGGCCCGCCCACGCGGTCGACGAGGAGCTCGAAGCCGAGCTGCGCGCCCTGCGTTCCCAGCTCGTCACGATCCTCCACGAGTTGGCGGGCGAGGCCCACAACGCCAAGCTGTACTTGCAGCGCGACCGGTTGCACCTGGCGGTCCTGGAGCTCGAGCCCGAACACGCGGCCTCGCGCAAGGCGCTCGGCTTCAAGCGCACCAAGCAGGGCGCCTGGGAGCAGCCTCGCTACCGAGAGCCGAAGGACCGGGGCAACCAGGACGCCCTGACCGAGTTCGAGGCCCTCCGCGCCGCGCGCACCGCGGAGCTGCGCGGCCAGGTGCTGCGCGCCCTGTCGGGGGCCGAGGCCAGCCGGCGACTGGAGGCGCTGAGAACCTGGCTCGTCTGCCTGCCTGAGGACCTCGAGCTGCGCGCGGCTGCCGGCGAGTCCCAGGCGCAGGACGGCCGCTGGCTCCTGACCGACTCGATCGCAGCGCTGCGCTACCGCGACCAGGTGGATGGGCTCGTGCGCCTGGCTGACGAGGCCCAGCCCGAGCCGCAGCCGTGGAGCCCGCCGGCCCACGTCGCCGCCGTCCTCGGCAACCCCTCTGGCCTGCGTACACCTGCCGGTCGAGTGGGCGGCGACGTCCCTGAGGTGGAGCTGCGCGCCGTCCTGACCTCCCTCTGGCGCGCCCAGCGGCTCCTGCCGGTGGTCCTACCGGTCGGCGAGGACGTCCCGATCCGGCTCGAGGCCTGGCGGGAGCGCTTCACGATCTACCTGCTCCAGGACACGGGAGACGCACCCAAGCTCGTCACGGCGTTCCCCAACCTGCCTGCCGCCGAGCGGACGCTGCTCCCCAAGCTGGCCTCGGGGTGGCTCGAAGGCGCCCACGTCCTGGGCGTCTGGGGCATGGGGCCTCCGGGGCGTCTCGACGCCGCCATTCGCCAGTCCAGCGGTGCCTTCCTACGTGACCACTTCGGACTCTCGACCCGCCACGGCTGGGCCTGGGAGGGCTTCGGGACCGTGCTGACCGAGTCGATCACCGGCAGTCACCTGACGTTCTTCGTGCGGCCGAGTCGCTACGAGGAGGGCCCTGGCCCGAACCTGTCCGAGCGCCTCCGGGCGGATGACGCCGACTGGCTGCTGCTCTTCACCGAGCAGATGACGAGCGAGAAGCCGGCGCAGCTCGCGTTCCTGATGGGCAAGGACGTCAACGGGCTCGACGAGCGCGAGCTCCTGCTCGCGCACACCCTCGCCAAGTGGCTGCTCGAGGCGCGACCGGCCGCAGCGCTGAAGGTGCTGAAGCGGCTCGGCGAGGGTCACGCGGGCGCGACCGTACTCGAGGAGGAGCTCGGCATGTCCCTGACGTTCCTCGAGCAGCACCTGGTCCGCTGGGCGAGCGAGACGCAGCGCAAGCCCCAGCGCTGATCCGAGCGAGCGGAGCGCGCGCGCCCGAGGTCGCGCCGTCCGCCGCGGCGCGGGGTCATCCGCCGAAGCACTGGGTCCAGTGGGACTCGTGCCGACCCAGTCCGACCCGGCGATGCCCACCCAGCATGTTTCGGTGGTGGCCGGGGCTGTACCACCACATGCGGATGGCGTCCGGGCCCTCGGCAGCGCCGGCGGCGATGTTCTCGGCGCCAGCGGAGGTGCCCTCGAGCGCGGCGCGCTTCCAAGGCGTCTCCTTGCCCTCGACCGGCGAGTCGTGGGCGAAAAAACCCACCTCGACCATGTCCCGCGAGTGGCCGCGGCAGGCCTTGCAGAGCTTCACGTCGACGCGCAGGGCGTTCAGGCCGACCAGCACCCGCAGGTCGTTGAGGTCGACGATTCCGTCGGCTTCCTTGGGGTCGATGTCCGCGAAGTCCGCGGCGTTGGCGTGCATCACCTCGCGGTCCTGCTCGGTCATCGCGAGGGCGTAGCGGCAGATCTCGTCCAGCTCGTCGAGCAGGGCCTGGTCCTCGTCCAGGGGGTCGGGGAGGTCCTTGAGGCGCGCGGCCAGGCGCTCACCGGCCTCGGCCTCGCGTACGACCTCGCGCGCATCGAACCAGTAGCCGTAGAGGAAGTCCTCGTCGTCGTGGGCGTCGAGCAGCGCGCCGAAGTCCTCGTAGAGGTGCTCGTTGTCGTCCCAGACGTGGCCTGGGCGCACGAGCAGGAGCTCCTTCAGCCGCGCGACCGCCGGATCCTTCTGCTGGGTGATCGTGTCCTTGGTCACCTCTCCGTCGCGCACGACCTTGCGCAGGCGCTCGACCTCGGCTGCGTTCTCACGGCCGGCCTTGGCCAGGCCGATGCGGCGCGCCTGCGCCGTGAAGCTGTCGACCAGCTTGCCCTGGTCCGCGAGGCGATCCTCGCGGATGCGCTTCAGGTCGCGGGCCAGCTGCTCGGCCAGGACGCGCGAGCCCTCGGCGCCGAGGGCGATCAGAGCCTCCATGTCGTCCACCTTGTCGTCCCAGGTGAGCTTGTTCGAGCGCACCGCCTTGATGTGCGCGGCGATGAGCTGGCGCTCGGTCGGAGCGTCGTCGCCCTGGGCGCGGGCCGGGGGAACCAGCAGCGCTGTCACGAAGATCAGGAGGAGGAGGCGTGAGGACATGTCGGGCACGTTCTACCCCACGGAGCCTCGCGGGGGACGGAACAAGCCTGCAAGCAGTCGGTGAGGTGCATTGCAGGGCTGAAACAAGGGCGTCGACCCGCCCGATCCCGTTGCTAGACTGACCGCCACATGGGGAACTCTCGGCTCACGATCTATTACCACCGCGACTTCGACGGCATGTGCGCCGGCGGCATCCTGGCGCGGATCCTGAGGGACCGAGGTGAGACCGACGTGGTCCTCAACCACGTGAACTACGACCAGCGGCGCGACTGGGAGTCCTTCGCGCAGGGCGAGCGCTTCGCGATCGTGGACTTTCACTTCCACCCGCGGGCGGAGTACTGGTTCGACCACCACCCCACCACGTTCCTGGACGACGACCTGCGCGCGATCTACGAGCCCAGTGAGCGCTGGAACTGGGACGAGACCTCGCCCTCCTGCCCGCCGCTGATCCTGCGGCACGCGGCCGAGCACTGGGACTACCCGACCTCGGAGCGCTTCCAGGAGATGGCCCACTGGTCGGACATCGTCGACGCGGCGCGCTTCGAGAGCGTCGAGCAGGCGGTGTTCGGAGACGAGCCGGCCCTGCGCTTGATGCGCTCCCTGACGGTGGCGCCGAACCCCGACTGGGTCAACGAGCTGGCCGAGTGCCTGGTCAACCAGAGCCTGGCCGAGGTCGCCGCGCGCCCCGACGTGGAGAAGGCGCACCAGCGCGCATCGCGCAACCGGGACCGGGCCCTCGAGCAGTTCCCGCCGACGGTCGAGTGGATGCGCAGCGGGGAGATCCTGTACGACGCCTCCTCGAACAAGATCCGACGCGAGCGCTTCGCCCCGTTCTACCACCACCCAGAGCTGGTCTATTCGGTGGGCGTGATCCCGACCCGCTCGGGCTTCCACATCACCGCTGGCGAGAACCCCTGGAACAAGCCGGATGACCCGGTGCACGTGGGCGAGATCATGGAGCGCTACGGCGGCGGCGGGCACCGCGCCGTGGGCGGCGCGAACCCGCCCGGCCTGCAGGCCGCGCGCACCGCGGCCGCGGAGGTGGCGAACCTCATCGTCAAGCACCTC
>JAQBVH010000505.1 GCA_027623615.1 Planctomycetota bacterium
TCGGCCAGGGCCTGGTAGAGCTGCGCGACCGGCTCGGTCAAGCGCAGCTCCCCGGGCTGCAGCAGCCGCCATCTGCGGGCGCGGCAGCGGGCTCGTCCCGGGCCTCGCGATCCTCGAGAAAACGATACAGCTCCCAGGCATTGCCGTCCGGGTCGCTCGCCCAGTACTTGTTCGCGCGGGCGTAGCAGCAGGTGACCTCGCTCTCCTCGCGCAGCGTGTGGCCGGCGGCCCGCAGGCGCCCCGCGAGGGCCGCGAGCTCGGCGTCGTCCTCGACGCGCAGCCCCAGGTGTCCGACCCGGCTGCGGCCCTGCGGTGGATCCCCGGGCAGGAGCGAGAGGACCAAGGCCGGCCGCTCCAGCTCGAACTTGGCGTAGTCGGCGCGCTCCTTGGCGGGCGGGACGGCGAACAGGGTGCGATAGAAGGCGAGGCTCGCCGACAGATCGGCGACCTCGAGCGAGACGTGGAATGCGTTGCGATTCATGACGGGGTACTCGACGGACGACGCCTCCGATGGACGCAGGTCGTGTGCGAAAAACTCACTCCCCCACGGCGCGGCCGATCCACGCGTCGAAGACGGTGAGCCGCGTGAGGTGCGGGAGGGTGCGCTCCACGAGCGCCACGTGAGCGGGAGAGACCAGGTAGGCCTGCAGCGCGGCCTCGTCCTCGAAGATGACCCAGAGCAGGACGTCGTAGTCCACGTCGGTCACTCCCGCGCGGGCTGCAACGTCGGCGCGCGGACCGACGTGCGCCTCGAGCACACCGGGGGTCTGCTGCAGCAAGTCCTCCAGGTCGCGCTCGATGGCGATCAGGAGCTCGGAGTCTCCACCGGCGAGGACGACCACGTGGCCGACCGCGTCGTGACCAGCCAGGCGGGCCGAGGAGCAGGCGCCAAGGGGCAACAGCATCAGCAGCGCGAGGGGCGACTTCATGGCCGTAGCCTACCCACGCTCCGGCCCGTACCCCCCCAGGCAGGCGCCGGGGGTCCCCATCGGGGAATGCTTGCGCACCGCCAGGTGGGCTCGTGCTAGGGTCAGGAAAGCGTCCCTCGGGGTCCTCCCCGCCGGACGTCCTTGGCTTTTCTCTCCGTTCCGCCGACTCCTCTCTTCCTCCATGAAAACCGACCTGCTCTCGCTGTCGGTCCTCTGCGCGCTGGCTTCCGCGGCCAGCGCCCATGACCAGCGCCCGTTCCCCATGCGTGCCCTCGAGGCCCCGCTGCCCGGCGTCCTCGACCTGCAGCCCCTCGCGGGTGAGCTGGCCGACCTCGGCTCGTTGACCGCGGTCACGCTGACCGACGTCGTCCTGCCGGACCGCGCCGCGCTCAACCTGGAGCTGACCCGCATCCAACACGACTGGTCCTCGATCGGCATGTTCGTCGACGGCCAGCCGGCCACGTTCGACCCGGGCGACATGACGCTCTGGAAGGGCAAGATCGAGGGCGTGCTCGACAGCGACGTGATGCTGACCCTGTCCTCGGTCGGCTGCTACGGCTGGATCAACGACGGCGTCCACACCACGCACCTGACCGCCGCCCCTGCGGCGGACGGGACCTGGAACAGCGCGCTCGCCCGTTGGATCACCGACGAGGCCATGCGCCAGGCCGACCCGGTCAACCTGGGCCCCTGCATGAGCGAGCACCTCGAGCAGAACCAGCGCCTCGGCTCGAACCCCGGCAACGCCGGCGGCTCCCCCGCCGCGGGCAACCAGACGCTCGAGCTGAAGATGGCCATCGAGACGGACTACCAGCTCTACCAGCTCTGGAACAACCTCACGGCCGAGACGAACTACATCATGGCCTTGCTGGCGGCCTCGAGTGATCGCTACCTGACCGAGATCAACGTCATCCAGACGTTCCCCTACGTCCAGTTCTACACGAACTCGAACGACCCCTGGGACAGCCAGGACTCCGGCGGCAACTCGGTCGATCTGCTCTACGAGTTCCGCGACGCGTGGCAGAACAACATTCCGAACGGCGCCCACCTGGCGGCGTTCCTCTCCGGCGCGAGCCTCGGCGGCGGCGTCGCCTGGCTCGACGCCCTGTGCAGCGGCAACATCGGCTTCTCGGTGTCCGGCAACATCAACGGCGGTGTGACCTTCCCCGTCACCCAGGGTTCGAACACCTGGGACTTCATGGTCTACAACCACGAGGTCGGCCACAACGTGGGCACCACCCACACCCACAACTACTGCCCGCCGCTGGACGAGTGCGCCCCCTCGGGCTACTTCGGCAACTGCCAGAACCAGCAGAACTGCACCTCGCAGGGCACGATCATGAGCTACTGCCACCTCTGCTCGGGCGGCATGAGCAACATCACGACCTACTTCCACCCGACCGTGAAGAACCACATGCGGACGGACGCGGAGAACTCCTGCCTGCCCGACTACAACGGCGGCGGTCCCCAGGTGCTGTTCTTCGACGACTTCGAGTCCGGCGACTACAGCGCGGGCGGTTGGACGACCTCGCACAGCGGACGCTGCAAGGTCCACAGC
This sequence comes from Planctomycetota bacterium, assembly GCA_027623615.1. Taxonomy (GTDB): domain Bacteria; phylum Planctomycetota; class UBA1135; order UBA1135; genus JALWOP01. Next base: position 2,488 of record JAQBVH010000505.1, read on the forward strand.
AGCTCCGCCTACAACGGCGGCTTCGGCGGCAAGCTCAAGAAGGGCGGCGTCGGCACCGGCGCGTGCACCTTCGGCACGGAGGAGACCTGGGTCGAGCTGCCGACCCTCGACACGACCGGCTTCAGCCAGGTCGACGTCAACTTCTGGGGCCACGTGCGCCAGAACGAGCTGAGCTGCGAGTACCTGGACCTGCAGTATTGGAATGGCGCAAGCTGGGTTTCCGTGGCCCAGATCGAGGACCATGTCTGGGGTTCCTACAGCATCTCCATGCCCGCGGGCGCGACCAACAACGCCAACCTGCGCATCCGCTTCCAGACCAACTGCAAGGGCGCGCAGGAGCGGGCCGAGATCGACGACGTCGAGGTGATCGGCACCCCGTGATCCCCGTGATCCCCGCGCTCGCCGCCGGAATCGTCCGGTGAGCTCACGCGCCGTCCCCGGCCGGGGGCGGCGCGTTCTGCGTGCTGAACAGGTCCCGCAGGGCGACCCGGGCCTGGTCGCCCCCGAAGGCCTGCTGGAGTCGCTGCAGGCCGAGCTCGTTCGGGCCGAGCAGCCAGACCTCGTCCTTGTCGAGGCTCTCCAGGGGTTCACCCTCGTCGTTCAGCTCGCAGATCGTGCGCCGCTGGACGATGTCGTCGTCCGGGCCCTCCTCGAACCAGGCCAGGGGCAGGCCCTGGGTGCGGCAGACGTAGGGCCGGTCGGCATAGACGCGGCAGGCGCCGCCGGCGTCGAGGAAGGCGCAGCCCCCCGCCGGCCCGGGCGGCGCGTCCAGGATGGCCGCTGCGTGACGCCGGATGCGCTCGGCCTCGACCTCGAACACGGTCAGCTCGTCGATGCAGCAGGCGCTGCAGCCGCGACGGCACTCGAGCCGTTCGGCGTGCCGCGTGGTGAGTCGAGCCGCCTCCCGGTCGACCTCTCCGTGGAGTTCGAGCAGGGCTTCGAAGGCCTCTTCGCGGTCCATGTCGAGGAGTGTACGCTCCGGCGGTGAGCACCTCGATCCGCCGCCCGCCCTTCTGGGTCCTGTCGCTGTTCCTCCTCCCCTGGATCGCGATTGCAGTCCTTCAGGCCACGGATGCCCTCGGGGACATCGGCATCACCAACGCTTTCAGCTACATGCTGGTCGCGCTCTCGTGCGTCTTCGTGCTCACGTGGTGGGTCCTCTTCGGCGGCGCCCGCCCCAGGGCGCGCTTCGGCCTGCCGGTCGGGCTCGCAGTCGCGCTGCTGATCAGCACTCAGTTCGTCACGTTCGTGGGTTGGAGCGGCCACATGCTGCCGATCCTGCGCATCGGACCGGCTCCCCCGCGCGACCTGGCGAACTCGAAGCAGGTGACCGGCCTCGACCTGAGCGCCCCGGGCCCCGGG
>JAQBVH010000506.1 GCA_027623615.1 Planctomycetota bacterium
ACGGCGAGAACTCCGTCGAAGGGTGGACCGTGCGCGCGTCCCAACCCGATCCGGCCGAGGGTCCGCAGGGCTTGCTGCTCCCGGCGAGCGGGATCGAGCCGGGGCCCATGCAAAGCGCGCCGCTCGAGGCCGTGTTTCCGGTCGCCGAGGACGGGACCTTCGAGCTGACCTTGCCCCCTGGAGCGAGCGATCCGGTGGAGCTCGTCGATCCGCAGGGGTTTGTGCGTGATCGACGCTCGCCGCCCTCGGGCGAGCGCGAGTTCGTCCTTGAGATCGGCACGATTCCGCGGATCCGTGCGCTGCTCGCGGCGGAGCCCGAGGGGTGGCTCGTGGTCGACGACGGCGATGGTCGACCGCAGGTCCTGACGTCCGCAGGGACCGACCTCGACCTCCCGGTCGCAGCCGGCGAGGGCAACCTCTCGCTCTGGCGCGCGGGCGCGCCGCCGCTGCGCCTGGCGGACTGGAGCATCCAGGAGGGTGCGCTGCACGACCTCGGGCTGCTGGAGGTGCCTTCGCTCGGCAGCCTGGAGCTCATCGTTCGCGAACCGGGCGGCGCGCGCCCGCTGAACTTCTCGGTCCTGATCGACGGGGACGACCAGCTGCGTGCCGCGAACAGCCTCCGGCCCAGGCGCGGGATCTCCTTTGACGGGGCCGGGGCCCGGGTCGCCAAGCTGCCGCCCGGCACGTGGTCGGTGACCGTGAAGTCGCCTGGACACGTCCGTGCACAAGCGTCTGTCGTTCTCGGGTCAGGCGATCATCGGCGCGTCGAACTCGACCTGGTCCCTGGAGTCCTGGTGGGGCTGGAGCTCGATCTGCCGGGGTTCACGCGGTTTGGTGGCGAGATCGTGATCGAAGTTCTCGACGCCGCGGAGAACGTCGTCGCGACCGAACGGCTCGACCTCCCGGCGCGGCCGACGCTCGTGCCGTGGAGCATCCTGCTGCCCGAGGGCGAGTACGAGATCCGCGCCCTCACGTCGAGCCGCGGGGCAGGCAGCTTGCGTGTCTCCGCGCGGCCCGCCCTGAGCGGCCGATCGCAGGGCGTGCTGAGCATGGAGTGACCGCCGCGCAGGTGGGGCAACGCGCGGGGAACGCGGCGCGCAGCGGCTGCGCGTCGCCAGCGCGGTGGTATCTTGCGCGGCCGCTTCCCTGCCACCGCCGCACCCTCCATCGTCATGGCCAAGAAGACCATCAACGTCGCGCTCATCGGTCAGAAGTTCATGGGCCGCGCCCACTCCAACGCCTGGGGTCAGGTGGGCCGCTTCTTCGACCTGCCTCGCAAGGTCAACCTCCACACGATCGCCGCCCGGGACAAGGCGGAGCTGGAGCCCTTCGCGGAGAAGTGGGGCTGGGGCCAGGCGAGCGGTGACTGGCGCGAGCTGTGCGAGAACCCGGAGATCGACCTCGTCGACGTCGGCACCCCGAACGACGTACACGCCGAGCAGGCGCTGGCCCTGCTCGAGGCGGGCAAGCACGTCGCGTGCGAGAAGCCGCTGGCGGGCACCCTCGAGGACGCGCGCGCAATGCGCGACGCAGCGCGCAAGCGCAAGCAGCTGTCGACGTTCGTGTGGTTCAACTACCGGCGCTGCCCGGCCATGGCCCTGATGCACCAGCTCGTGCAAGAGGGCAAGATCGGGGAGGTCGTGCACGTGCGCGGTCACTACCTGCAGAGCTGGGGCGGCCCGGAGACGCCGCTCGTGTGGCGCTTCCAGAAGAAGCGCGCGGGCTCAGGTGCCCACGGAGACCTCAACGCGCACATCGTCGACATGGCGCGCTTCGTGACCGGCGATGAGGTGGCCGAGATCAACGGGTCGATCGCCAAGACCTGGATCAAGGAGCGCCCGCACCCGGACGGCAAGGGCAAGGGGCGCAGTGACGTCGACGACCAGGTCGTGTTCCTGGCGACCTTCAAGCAGGGCGCAACGGCGAGCTTCGAGGCCTCACGCCTCGCCCACGGCCACCACAACCGCAACTTCCTCGAGATCAACGGCACCAAGGGTTCGGTGGCGTTCGACTTCGAGCACATGAACGTCCTGCGCTTCCTCGACGCGACCGAGGATCCGCGCATTCAGGGTTGGCGCCGCATCATGTGCACCTCGGCGGGCAACCATCCCTACGCCGAGAACTGGTGGCCGGACGCCCACGTGTTGGGCTACGAGCACGGCTTCGTGAACATGGCCGCAGACATCGTCCGCTGCCTCTCCGGCAAGCGGCCTGTGGTGCCGCTGCCCGACTTCGCCGACGCATACGAGACCCAGCGCGTGCTCGAGGCCGCGCTGATCTCGGCCAAGGAGCGTTGCGCGATCAAGATGTCCGAGGTGAAGTGAGGCGCTGGGCTTGGGGTCGACGCAGGGTGCCTGCGGCGACCTCCGCCTCCCCCGATCCCCACCAGGCTTCGCACCATGCGCCACCAAGAGCTCCCGGCTGTCTTGTTCCTGTTCGCCGTCCCCTCGCTCGCCCAGGAGGTCATCTTCACGGTCGACCCGACCCAGAGTGAGACGGGCCTGGTCAGCAACTTCTCGGTCGACCTGCCCGGGACGCTGATCGGTGACTACGACGCGGACACCAACCCCGAGGGGACGCGCACCCTGCCCGGACTGTTCGGGGGGAGCGGCAACCAGCCGATCGACTCCGCGTTCGGACTGCTCGGCGAGGCGAACCTGGTCGGACAGCCGACCGGGGGCTTCGTCCTCCAGCTAGACCCCGACTCCGGGTCGGTCGTGGTCGAGGGCTTGAACTTCGACCTGCTCGGCGGCAAGGACGGCTCGAGCGACCTGCTCCTGCACCTCGAGTTCGAGACCTTCCGCACCTTCTCGCCGGACTCCCTCTACATCGGGGACTTCCCGCTCGACCTGCCCATCGGCAGCCAGGTGATCACCGACGTCGTCCTGACCCAGATCGGCCCCGGCGGCGGCACCCTGGAGGTCGGCGACGCCAGCTTCGCGATCAACGCGCTGGTTCCGGCCGCCTTGAGCTTCGCGATCGTGGTGGGCGAGGACCTGACGCCGGTCGGACCTCTGCCGCTCCTCTTGCCCCTGGCCGGAACGCTCACCCCGACCGATGCGGGCATGACTGCGTACCTCGGCTTCGACCTGCTCGACTCCCAGGTGATCGAAGACCCGCTGCCGGGATTCACGATCGACGACCTGCCCCTCGAGCTTCCGACGATCATCCCCCCCGGCGAGCTCGCGAGCCTGCTGCTCAACGCGATCATCGCCCAGATCGGGGTCGACACCGACCTGAGCCTCGAGCTCATCGCGGATGGAGAGGCGCCGTGCGGCTTCGAGTCCTACTGCCTGGGCGAGTTCAACTCGACCGGCCAGGCCGCCGTGCTGAGCGCGCTCGGCTCCCCCGCGATCGGCGCGGACGACCTCACCTTCCAGGGCGTAGGCATGCCGCCCCACGAGTTCGCCTACCTGATGATGGCGACCCGCCGGGATGAGATCCCGTTCTTCCGCGGCAGCCAGGGGACCCTCTGCCTCCAGATGCCGATCCTGATGTTCACGCCGCACGTGATCCCGATCGACGCCGCGGGCGTGGCCACGATCCCGGTGGACTTCGCCAACCTGCCCCCGGACGTCTCTCTCCTCGCCGGGGACGTCTGGAACTTCCAATTCTGGTACCGAGACTTCAACCCGGGCTCGACGACCAACACCTCGAACGCCATCGAGGTCAGCTTCTGCCGCTGAGGTCCCGCCCACGGGAACCACCAAGCGCCGCGGGAGACCGCGGCGCTTGTCGTCAAGGACGACCCCAGCGCGAAGGTGCCGCCCACGCTCCACTCACTCACCTGCGAGGGCGCAGGCCCCGTGTCGAGGCCGCGCCCCGACAACCTGATCAGGGCGACCTA
>JAQBVH010000507.1 GCA_027623615.1 Planctomycetota bacterium
TCTCGATCGTCGAGCTCTCGACGGCGATGCCCAAGGCGGGCGGCGCGTACTACTTCCTCGACCGCGCTCTGGGCCCCCTGTTCGGCACGGTCGGCGGCTTCGGCACCTGGCTGGCGCTGGTCCTCAAGACCTCCTTCGCCCTGGTCGGCATCGGGGCCTACGCGACCATCTTCTTCCCGGACGCGAGCCCCCTGGTCATGAAGCTCGTGGCCGCCGGCTTCGCAGTAGCCTTCGGGCTGCTGAACGCCCTCGGCGCGGGCAAGACCGGCAGCTACCAGGCGATCCTGGTCTTCGGGCTGCTGGCGATCCTGGCCATCTTCATGGCGGTCGGCGCCGCCTCGGTCGACCTGTCCAACTTTCGCGGGTTCTTCGACAGCGGCACCGAGAGCATCCTGGCCACGACGGGCATGGTGTACATCTCCTACGTGGGCGTCACCAAGGTGGCCAGCATCTCGGAGGAGGTCAGGGACCCGGAACGCAACCTGCCCCTGGGCGTGTTCCTCTCCCTCGCGGTTGCGCTGCTCGTCTACGGTCTGTGCACCACCGTGATGGTCGGTGTGCTGCCGATGGAGGAGCTGACCCAGAGCACGGTCCCGATGGCCGACGCCGCGTTCGCGATGTTCGGCACCTGGGGCCTGTACGTGGTCGCGGGGGGCGCCTTCCTCGCCTTCTTCGCCGTGTCGAACGCGGGGATCATGGCCTCCTCGCGCTACCCGATGGCGATGAGCCGCGACCAGCTCGTCCCGGCAGGGCTGGCGAAGGTCTCGGCCCGGGGCACCCCGGTGCGCTCCATCGTGCTGACCGTCGCAGTGATCGTGGCAGTCGTGATCCTGCTCGACCCGGTCAAGATCGCGAAGCTCGCCAGCGCCTTTCAGCTGCTCGTGTTCGCGCTGTTGTGCATCGCCGTCGTGGTCATGCGCGAGAGCGGCCTGGACTCCTACGACCCCGGCTACAAGGCGCCGTTCTACCCCTGGCTGCAGGTCGTCGGCGTGCTGGCGCCGATGGTCCTGATCGCCCAGATGGGGCTGATCTCGACCCTGTTCAGCGCGGCGCTGATCCTGGTCGGCGTGATCTGGTACGTGTACTACGCCCACAAGCGCGTGGAACGCACGGGGGCAATCTTCCACGTGTTCGCCAGGCTCGGCGAACAGCGACGTGACGAGCTGGACAGCGAGCTACGCTCGATCCTCAAGGACAAGGGCCTGCGCGACCAGGACCCCTTCGAGGAGGCCGTGCTCGCCTCGGAGGTCATCGACGTCGAGGGCATCATCAGCTTCGAGGAACTGATCACGGAGGCGGCCAAGCGCCTGGCGCCGCGCGTGCACCAGGACCGCGAGACCCTGATCAAGGGGTTCACGGAGGGCACCCTCAAGGGGGCGACCCCGGTCGCCAAGGGCGTCGCCCTGCCGCACATGCGCCTCGAGAACATCGAGGACTCGCACATGGTCCTCGTGCGCCTGCGTCGCGAGATCCGCTTCGTCACCGGCGACGTGTTCGGCACGACCAACGAGACCGACCCGATCCACGCGGTGTTCTTCCTGGTCAGCCCCGAGTCGGACCCCGGCCAGCACCTGCGCATGCTCGCGCAGCTCGCTACCCGCATCGACGAGGACGCGTTCCACGAGCAGTGGCTCGCCGCGAGCAACGAGGTTCGCCTGCGCGAGGTCTTCCTGCGCGACGAGCGCTACGTCTCCCTGCGCCTGACTCCGGACCACCGCGCCTTCCAGCTCGCCGGCAAGCGCATCGCCGACCTGGACCTGCCCGAGGAGTGCCTGGTCGCAGCCGTCCGCCGCGAGGGGCGCACCCTCGTCCCCCACGGCAGCACCCAGCTCGCGCGCGGCGACCGCATCCTGATCATCGGCGAACCCGAGGCGATCAGCCTGCTGTACGCCCGCTTCCTGCCTGGCGACGGCGAGTCGAAGTCGATCGCGTAGGGAGCGGGCACAGCAGCCGCAGGGAGTCCTGCCCGTCGGGATGGCGCGGCGCTACCCTGTTCCCATGCAGGACCTGGAGAAGCGCGCCCAGCGACTGGCGGAGGCGCTCGCCACCGTCGACGCCAGCCTCGACTGGGAGGCCCTGGGGCACCTGTACTGCCACGAGGGCGGGGAGCACTTCTTCCCGCCTGAGCAGCGGGACGCCATCCGGGACACGGCGCTCCAGATCGCGGGCGACCTCGGGGCGCTGCTCACGCCGAAGGGTCGCAGCCACTACGTCGGCGCGGCGGTGGCCGAGATCCCGCTCGTCCTCTTCGAGCGCCTGGTGCTCGAGCGTGAGGTGCACTGGAGCCAGCTCCCGGGTGAGGAGTTCGACCGGCTGCGCGCCGCGTTGAAGGCCGTCGGCGGGCCGACCCCCACCACGACGCGTCACCCCGAGGCCAAGATCGATCACCTCTGGTGCGTGAGCGTGTTCACCGACCCCGTCGTCTTTCCTTCCTTGCACGACTCCCTCTACGGGGAGCCCGGGCGAGGCATCGGCGACCGCCGTCGCGAGCTGGCCCAGGCCGAGCGCCTGATCGGCGCCTGCCTCGACCTCCTCACGCGCAGCGCCGTGCTCTCGACCACGGAGGAGGAGGCGCCCCTGTTCCTGGCCGCCTGCGAGCAGCGCGGCTGGGAGCTGACATTTCCGGAACGCGGCCGAACGACCGGCATCGTGGGCGACGTGGTGCGACACGGGACCGTGGTTCGCGATCGCAAGTAGGATCGGGGGCGTGAAGCGCTCCCTCCTTGCCTGCACTGCTCTCGTTCTCACGCTCCCCCTGTTCGCGCAGGAGGAGCAGCTCCTCGGCGCCCTGCTCGGGACGCCGTTCCCGTCTTCGCTCGTCGCGGCCCAGGACGCCGAACGCGTCGCCTGGGTGCAGACCGAGCGCGGCGTGCGCAACGTCTGGGTCGCGGCCGGCCCGGGGTTCTCGGGACGCGCGGTCACGGCGTACACCGAGGACGACGGCCAAGCCCTCGGGTCCCTCGCCTTCCTTCCGGGAGCCGAGATGATCGCGTGCGTGCGCGGCGGCAGCGCGAACAGCGCAGGCGAGATCCCGAACCCGCGCAGCCTCGCGACGGCGCCGACCCAGGAGGTCCTGCTCGTCAGCGTCGCTGATGGCGCCACGCGCTCGCTCGGCGAAGGCAGCTCCCCCGCCCCACGGCCGGACGGCACCTCGGTCGCGTTCCTGCACGGCGGGCAGGTCTGGAGCGCGCCGCTCGAGGAGGGCGAGGCTGCCCAGCTCTTCCAGGCCCGCGGCTCGATGGGCGGACTGACCTGGTCGCCGGACGGGGAGCTGCTCGCCTTCGTGAGCTCGCGCGGTACGCACTCCTTCGTCGGGGTCTACGACGTCGGCGAAGAGACAATCCGCTGGCTCGACGCCGGCGTCGATCGCGACGTCGCGCCGACCTGGTCCCCGAGCAGTCGGCAGGTCGCGTTCCTGCGCCTCCCCAAGGACGAGCGCCTCCCGTTCGTCGCGCGCCGCGAGGGCCAGCCCTGGTCGATCCGCGTCGTCGACGTCGAGACGGGCGAGGCTCACAGCGCGTTCACTGCGGACGAGGGTGGAGGCAGCGTTGTGCGCTTCCACGAATCCGCGCCGCTGCTCTGGGGCGCGGGCGATCAGCTCCTCTTCGCGTGGGAGCCCGCGGGCTGGAACATGCTCTGCAGCGTGAACGCCGCGGGCGGTGAGGCCGCACGCTTCCGCTCGCACGTGGGCGAGCTCGAGTACGTCACCCTCAGCCCCGACCGCCGCACGGTCGTGTTCTGCGCGAACACCAGCGCCTCGCCCGAGGAGCGCAGCCTGTACACGCTGTCCCTGCCCGGGGATGGCCAGAGCGAGGCGCTCATGGGCACCGGACGTTGCGACTGGTCC
>JAQBVH010000508.1 GCA_027623615.1 Planctomycetota bacterium
CGCCCAGCAGGAGGCGCTCGACCTGCAGACCACCCTGCGCGGGATCGCGGCCGGCGTGCGTTCCGACCTCTACTTCTCGCGCAACGCATGAAGCCCCGCCCGCTGGAGCTGTGCGCTGTCTTCGGCGGCGCATTGCTCTTCGCGGCCCTCGGCGCGTGGCTCGAGGGGCGCGAGGAGCTCGCGCCGCTGCGTGAGCGGATGCAGGTTCAGGAGGTCCCCGCGCCCCTGCTCGACACGGGCAGGCTCGGTGCGTTGCTGCAGCGCGCCGACCTGGTGGACAACGTGCCGAACGACGGAACGGTCTACCCCATTCGCTTCGGCACGAACGAGGACGAGCCGCTGGTCTTCCGGCGCAAGGCCCAGGTGGGTGGCGAGCTGTACCGGGCGAGTACGGGGGTCGAGCCAAGCTTTCCCGACAGCGCGCTCGCGCGGGACTCGCTGCCCGGTGACGAGCTGCTCGTGATCTCGGTCGCCACGGACGAGCGCCACCTCGAGACCCTGCACACGCGCCACAGCGAGCGGCTGGAGCGCTGGGCGAGCGTGACCATGTACCGCGGTGAGGAGGAGCTCTTTCAGAGCCGGGCTGGCATCCGCCTGCACGGCGGCCGCAGTCGGCACCCGGGGTTCGTGCACAGCTACCGCCTGCACCTGCGCGACCGCTACGGAGACATGAGCTTCCCCGAGGACTTTCTCTTCGGCGGCGCGATCGACCCCCTGCACAACCTGATCGTGCGCCGCGTACTTCAGAACCGCTTCTCCTGCAACTTCGGCTACGACGTGCTCCGCAGGCTCGGCGTCGAGGTCCCGCACACCGAGCCGGCGTACTTCTTCCTCAACGGGAAGCCGATGGGCATCTACTTCCTGTCCGAGCACCTCGGGTTGAAGCAGCTGCGCTCACGCTTCGGCCACGGGGACTGGCTGGTCTATCGCAACCGGGGCGTGGCCAGCGAGACCGGTCAGCAGGAGCACGAGCGGCTCATCGCCTGGCTGCTCGACGAGTTCCACGAGCTGCGCATGGAGGAGGTCGACCGCTACGTCGACGTGGACGCGATCAGCCGCTACCTGCTCGGGGTCGCCTTCTGCGGCGTGATCGATTGGGAGCAAGGCGCCTCCTACCTCGACCTGAGCAATCCGGAAGCGCGCTGGACCTGGATCGCGTGGGACCTCGACCGCGGCAGCTGGACCTCGCGCGACGACGACGTGCCCGCCTTCGGCATCGTGCACGACGATCCGCGCCAGCGGCGCACCTCGGCGCCGGCCGTCCTCTTCCGGGGCCTGATCGAGAACGACCCCGCCTACCGCGCCTACCTGCGCGCCATGGTGGTCGAGAGCCTGAACCACGTGCTGACGAACGCCTTCCTCGAGGAGCGCATGGGGTACTACGAGGACCTGGGTGCGCGCGCGGGCTGGGCCCCCAGTTTTTCACAGCGGCGCGTCTTCTTCTCCGACCGCGCGCGCGTGGTGCTCGAGGACCTGGCGCCGCGCATCGGAGCCGGCGAGGTGGTCAGCCTCAGCGTGAGCGGATTGACCTCAGGTGGCCTGCGCGTCGACGGACACGCGCAAGCGGAAATGTACCGCGGCCACTACTACGAGGGCGACACCGTTCGGATCGCCGTCGAGGAACCTGCGGACAACGGCAGCTGGTTGGTCAACGGCGTGGAGCACCCGCCTGGGCCCCTGGAGCTGGTCCTCTCCGAGGACACGGTCGTCATCGGCCGACGCTGACACTCCTGCCAGAAGGTGTCAGGGGCCCCGGTTAGAATCGGGCCGTGCCCCTGGAGAGCTTCCACCCCACCGTCGCGCGCTGGTTCCGCGAGCGACTCGGCGAGCCGACGCCCCCGCAGGAGGGCGCGTGGCCGGCCATCCGTCGGGGCGAGCACGTGCTCGTGGCCGCGCCCACCGGGACCGGCAAGACGTTGGCGGCCTTCCTGTCGGCCCTCGACGAGCTGCTCTGCACGCCCGAGCTCCCGGAGGAGTGCCGCGTGCTCTACGTGTCACCGCTCAAGGCCCTCGGCAACGACGTGCAGAAGAACCTGCTCGCTCCCCTGGCCGAGCTGCGCGAACGGGACCCGTCCCTGCCCGAGGTCGAGGTGCTCGTGCGCTCCGGGGACACCCCCCAGCGCGAGCGCGCGCGCATGACGCGCCGCCCGCCGCACGTCCTGGTCACGACCCCCGAGAGCCTCTACATCCTGCTCACGTCCGACGGCGGCCGGAACATCCTGCGCACCGTGCGCACGGTGATCGTCGACGAGATTCACGCGGTGTGCGCGAACAAGCGCGGGGCCCACCTGGCCCTGTCCCTCGAGCGGCTCGAGGCCCTCGCCGAGCACCCCGTGCAGCGGGTCGGCCTGTCCGCGACGCAGAAGCCGGTCGCGGCAGTGGCGAACTTCCTGGTCGGCCCGGGGCGCGAGTGCACAGTCATCGACTCTGGGCATCGGCGTCACATGGAGCTGTGGACGGAGCTCCCGCCGTCGCCGCTCGAGGCGGTCTGCAGCCATGAGACCTGGGACGAGATCCACACGCGCATCACCCAGCTCGTCGCCGAACATCGCACGACGCTCGTGTTCGTGAACACGCGCAAGCTGGCCGAACGGGTCAGCGCGCGGCTCGGGGAGCTGTGCGGCACGGAGAGGGTGCGCTGCCACCACTCGAGCCTGTCGATGGAACGCCGCCTCGACGCGGAGCAGAAGCTCAAGCGCGGTGAGCTCTCCGCCCTGGTCGCGACCGCCTCTCTCGAGCTCGGCATCGACATCGGGGACGTGGACCTGGTCGTCCAGATCGGTTCCGCGCGTACGATCGGCGGGTTCCTGCAGCGGGTCGGCCGCGCGGGCCACGGGGTCGGCCGCACGCCGAAGGCCGCGCTCTTCCCCCTGTCGCCGGATGAGCTCGTCGAGCACACCGCGCTCCTGCTGGCCGTGCGGCGCGGCGAGCTCGACCGACTGCGCGAGGCCCCTGCCGGTCGAGACGTGCTGGTCCAGCAGGTGATCGCCGAGTGCGTCGCGGCGCCCCGGAGCATCGACGAGCTGCTCGCCATGGCCCGCCGCACGTGGACCTACCGCGACCTCGCGCGCGCGGAGCTCGACGCCCTGATCGACCTCCACAGCGACGGCCGCGCCGCCCTCCTGCACCGGGACGGCGTCAACGATCGCCTGCGCGCGACACGTCGCGCCCGGCTGGTGGCGATCACCTCCGGCGGCGCGATCCCCGACAACTCCAACTACAAGGTCGTGATGGAGCCCGAGGGCACGACCATCGGCAGCGTCGAGGAGGACTTCGCGATCGAGGCCAGCGCGGGCGACATCTTCCAGCTCGGCAACGCCTCGTGGCGGGTGCTCAAGCACGAGCCGGGCATCCTGCGCGTGGCCGACGCCGAGGGGGCGCCGCCCTCCTTGCCCTTCTGGTTCGGCGAGGCTCCGGCGCGCACGCCGGAGTTGAACGCGCTGATCTCCGAGGTGCGCGAGCACGGCCGCGACGTGGCGTGGTCGATCGAGGAGTGCGGCCTCGAGCCGGACGTCGCGCAGGAGCTCGCGCGCTACCTCGAGGAGGGCTTCGGGGCCCTCGGCAGCGTGCCCACGGTCGGCCGCCTGATCCTCGAGCGCTTCTTCGACGAGAGCGGCGGGATGCAGCTCGTGGTGCACGCGCCGTTCGGCAGTCGGCTCAATCGAGCCTGGGGCCTCGCGCTGCGCAAGCGCTTCTGCCGCAAGTTCAACTTCGAGCTGCAGGCCGCGGCGACCGAGGACGCGATCGTGCTCTCGCTCGGCGAGACCCACAGCTTCCCCCTCGACGAGGTCGCGCGTTACCTCGCTTCGGAGTCGGTGCGCGATGTGCTGATCCAGGCACTGCT
>JAQBVH010000509.1 GCA_027623615.1 Planctomycetota bacterium
CTCCACGATAGGAACGGGGAGGTCGAACACACGGGCGTCCCCCTTCTGGAACTCGAAGGGCACGTCCTCGGTGAGATCGGAGTCGTCGTCCAGGTCGGTGGCGTCCGCGGGAAGCAGGGCGTTGCTGCCTGCCTCCCGACAGGGTGAGCCCGGTCGTAGCTCGAAGTTGTCCGCGGTTGGGACTCGAAGCCAGGCCTGCCGCTGACGATGTGACGACGCGCTCGTACGCTTTCGAGGTCAACGATCACGTCGAACTCTTTGGTGGGTTCCTCGGCACTGAGGCGCCCACGATCGACACGAGGACCGAAGGCCTCGGCAGCACCGTTGGCACCGATGAGCGCGCCTGCCCCGCGGCCGGCGGCGTGCTCGGCGTGGATCCCGATACTCGCAACCCGGCGTACTTCCGGAAACGGGATGCCGCTCGCGCAGCGCAGTAAGGGGCCCAAGCCTAAGGGTGGTTGCACAGCGCAAAAGCGACGCGCGCCGCCTCGAGCGATGGGGCCACATCGTGGACCCGCAGCAAGCTGGCGCCACCCTGGACCGCCATGGTCAGGGCCGCCAGGGAGCCGCCGAGCCGGTCCGCGGGCCGGTCCCGGCGGGGGCCGCTCTGCCACTCCTCCTGCCGCTCGGCGCCGGTCAGATGGCCAATGAATGACTTGCGCGAGAGGCCCGCGAGGACCTGGAAGCCCAGGGAGACCAGCTCGTCGAGACGCCGGATCAGAGCCAGGTTGTGCTCGAGCCGCTTGCCGAAGCCGATCCCTGGGTCGAGGACCAGTCGCCCCGGTGCGACCCCGGCGGCGACCGCGGCAGCCGCTTGGCGCCTCAGGAAGTCCGCGACCTCCTTGACCGGATCGCGGTAGCGCGGGTCTTGCTGCATGGAGGCCGGGTCGCCCTGAGAGTGCATCAGCACCAGGTCGCAGCCCAGCTCCGCGGCCGTGTCGAGCATGGCCGGATCCTGCGTGCCGCCGGAGATGTCATTGATCATCTTCGCTCCAGCCTCCACCGCGGCTCGTGCGACGCCTGCCTTGCGCGTGTCGATCGAGACCGAGTGGCCGCACATGGCGAGCTTGCGGACCACCGGGATCACCCGCTCCAGCTCCTGGCCCTCTGGGACCGGCTGCGCGCCCGGGCGCGTCGACTCCCCGCCGACGTCGATCCAGTCCGCGCCGTCGGACACGAGCTGCTCCCCGTGTGCGAACGCGACCTCGGGCTCCACGAAGCGACCGCCGTCGCTGAAGCTGTCCGGAGTCACGTTGAGGATGCCCATGATCTTGGGCTCGGGCGCCGACCAGTGGGTCGTCTCCCACGCAGCGAGCAGCGGGTCGAGGACGGGGTTCTCCGCGACAACCGCCCGCAGCGCCGGGAGGGTCGCGGTGAGGACTAGCTCGACCGGTGCCGGGCGAGAGACCCCATGGGGCGAGCTCGTGAGCCAGAGCTGGTCGCGCCGATCGATCAGCTTCAGCAGGGACTCGTCCAGCCCGCGCAAGTCGAACGCGACGCGCGCGTAGGAGCCCGGCGCGCATGCCTCAACGGGGCTGGATGGTGTGCCGCGGATGGCGCGCGGCCGCAGAGCGAGGGCGTTTGCAGAAAGGAGTCGGGCAACGCCCATCGGGCGCGCCTAGGCGGGGGAGAGCCCCACCTCGCCGGAGAGACCGCCGAGGTCCTCCTCTGCGCCGGGGTCCGAGACGACCGGCCGCTGGGACGCGGGGGTGCCTTGCTTCTTCTCCGGCTTCTCCGGGCGCAGGTCCTCGGGCGCGGTGCCCTCGACCAAGCGCTGGATCTCGACCTGGTCGAGGGTCTCGTAGAGCAGCAGGGCCTTGGTGAGCCGCTCCACGGCGGGGCGCTCGGCCTTGATGATCTCCTCGGCCTGCACGTAGGCCTCGCGCAGGATGCGCTCGATCTCCTTGTCGATGACTCGAGCGGTCTCCTCGGAGTGCCACTTCGAGGCCATCAACTCCGTGCCTAGGAAGTCGGAGCCCTGGCGCTCGGCGTAGTTGATGGGGCCGACTTTCTCGCTCATGCCGAGCTCGGTGACCATCGCCCGCGCCAACTCGGTGGCGCGCTTGATGTCGTCCGATGCACCGGCGGAGATGTCGCCGACGAAGAGATCTTCGGCCACGCGGCCGCCGAAGAAGATCGCCAGCTGACCGAGCAGGCGCTCGCGCTGCATGTGGTAGCTCTCCTTCTCGGGGAGCATCATCGTGGCGCCGAGTGAACGACCGCGCGGGACGATCGTGACCTTGTGGGGGACGTCGACGCGACCGTCCTTGGCGGCGACGATCGTGTGTCCGGCCTCGTGGTAGGCCGTGATCTCGAGGTCCTCTTCCTCGATCTTCTGGCTCGTCTTCTTGCGGCCGTAGCGCACCTTGGCGGTGGCCTCCTCGAGGTGGTGCATCTCGATCTGCTCGCAGCGCTCGAGCACCGCCATGATGGCGGCCTCGTTGACGATGGCCGCCAGGTCCGCGCCGGAGTAGCCGGGCGTGCTGCGCGCGAGGGACTTGACGTCCAGACCGTCGGCGACCTTCACCTTCTTGAGGTGCACGCCGAGGATCTGCTTGCGACCTTCGAGGTCCGGCAGGTCGATGGCGACCTCACGGTCGAAGCGACCAGGGCGCAGGAGCGCCGGATCGAGCACGTCCGGGCGGTTCGTGGCCGCGACCACGATGATGCCCTCGTCCGTGCCGAAGCCGTCCATCTCGACCAGGATCGCGTTGAGGGTCTGCTCGCGCTCGTCGTGGCCGCCGCCCATGCCGGAGCCACGCCGACGACCGACCGCGTCGATCTCATCGAGGAAGATGATGCAGGGCGAGCTCTCACGCGCCTGCTTGAACAGGTCGCGCACGCGGCTCGCGCCGACGCCGACGAACATCTCGACGAAGTCGGAGCCGGAGATCGAGAAGAAGGGCACCTCCGCCTCGCCGGCGATCGCCTTGGCGAGCAGGGTCTTGCCGCAGCCTGGCGGCCCCGTGAGGAGCACGCCGCGCGGGATGCGGCCGCCGATCTGCGTGAAGCGCTGGGGGTTCTTGAGGAACTCCACGATCTCGCGGACCTCCTCCTTGGCCTCCTGTGCGCCGGCCACATCCTCGAAGGTCACCCCGGTGTGGTTCTCCTTCGAGTACATCTGCGCCCGGCTGCGGCCGAACTGCATGACGCCGGCACCGCCGCCCTGGTTGCGCATCTGCCTCATGATCATCATGAAGAAGAAGAAGATCAGGATCGGCGGTCCCCAGTAGAGGAGGATCGAGCCGAGGGTCGTGTCGGCCTGGCCGTGCTTGGTGCCGCCGCTCTTCGAGAGGTCGAAGGAGAGGTCCTGGCCGAGCGAGCCCGCCGCGACGAGGTCCGCCTTCAGGTCGGGCAGGTCACGCAGCGGGTCGACCTTCAGGACGACGCGCCCGCCGTCTCGCGGCAGCTCGCCCGCGCTCTGCCAGCGCTCGACGAGGCCCGTCCACTGGCCCTTGGGGCGGGCGGTGCCCTCGACCAGCAGCAGGTCCCGCTGCTGCACATCGGTGACCTTCGGCCGCGCCTGGCCCGTCTGCGGGTCACGCTCCTCGGTCACCTGCCGCTCGCGACTGGTGAGGTGACGGTGGGCGTCCACCTCGAGGTAGCCCTGCTCGAGCGCGATCCGCAGCTCCTCCTCGGTGATGGGGAGCGGCGAGCCGGCCGCCTTGGCGGCGCGCAGGTCGGCCTCGACGGCGCCCGCGTCCGTGAACGAGGTCACCAGCCGCTCGCCCAACAGATTGGTGGCCAGCACCTCGTTGTCGCCCCGGATCTCGAGGGACGCGATGCTGCCGTTCCACAGGCGCCACCACAGCTGGTCCTGGCTGACGGGGGTGGGGCT
>JAQBVH010000510.1 GCA_027623615.1 Planctomycetota bacterium
ACACCCGCGCGCGCCTGAGGCGCGCTGGCCTGCGGGCGGTGCTCGCCCAGGGCGACATGGCCAGCTACGTGCCGCGTGGCACCTTCGAGCTGGCGCACTGCCTGGTGAGCACCTTCAAGTACTTGCTCACCGAGGACGCCGCGCGGGAGCACCTCGAGAGCGTCGCAGCGTCCTTGATGCCCGGCGGCATCTACGTGCTCGGCTTTCACCTCACCGAGTACGAGCGCACCCGCAAGAGCCGCGAGCGCTGGGTCGCCCGCGACGGCGCGACGAAGGTGACCTGCACGATCCAGGGCTGGCCGGCGGACCGACGCCGGCGCGTGGAGGACGTGCGCAGCCGGCTGGTGGTCGAGCAGGGCGCGGACGCGTGGCGCTCCGAGACGCGCTGGCAGTTTCGGACCTACGGGCCGGGGCAGGTGCGCAAGCTGCTGCGCTCCGTCCCGGCCCTCGACCACGTGGCGACCTACGACTTCCGCTACGATCCGAACGAGCCCTGCGAGTTCGGCGTGGATCAGGAAGACACGATCCTGATCCTGCGCCGCGGCACCTACCGCTGAGCCCATGAGCCAACCGTTCACACTTCCGGCGGATCCCACCGGGCGCCTGCTGCAGCTCACGAGCGCGATCGCGGAGCACAAGAGCTGGCTCCAGAGCTGGTCGATCCTGCGCTACGCAGCCCTCGGCCTGATCACCTGCGAGGGCGAGCCGAAGGAGCTGGTCGAGGAGCTCTTCGAGCTCGCAGTCGAGGTGAAGGCCAAACAGGGCTTCTTCAGCGGGCTGCGCTCGGACGTGCGCTACTGCCTGGTGGCCACCCTGATGCGCCACGGCTCCACGTTCGAGCAGTTCCGCGAGGTCTTCACGACGACCCGCGAGTGGTTCCGCGCCGCCAAGCTGCCCCGGGGCGAGACCCAGGAGGCCATGGCCTGCTTGATACTGATGGAGGCGGCCGAGGACGACACTCCGACACGCGCGCAGGTCGATCGGGTGGCCGAGGTCTTCGCCGGGATGAGGTCCCATCACCGGATTCTGACGGGGTCGGACGACTACCCCTCGGCCGCGCTGCTCGCGACGACGGACGCGCCGGTCGACGACCTGATCGAGCGGGTCGAGGCGTTCTACGCGGGCCTGCGCGACCTGAAGTTCGGGCGCAGCAACCAGCTCCAGCTCGCCAGCCACATGCTCGCGTTCGCGCCGGCGAACGACGAGGAGGTCCTGGTCCGCTTCCGTCGCCTCTACTCGGCCTTCCAGGAGCGCGGCCTGTTGATGAACCGCGGGGACTACGACGAGGTCGCGATCCTCTCGTTCCTGCCACAGGCCGCCGACACTGTCGTCAGTCAGGTGCTCGACGATCGTGAGGTCTTGCGCGAGGGCATGCAGCCGCGGCCCTCGAAGCAGGAGGGCTTCACCTTCGGTGCGAGCACGGCGTTCCTATCGCTCGCCACGAACCAGGAGGCGGATGGAACGACCCTCGATGCGCTCCAGATGGCCCAGGTGATCTCCCTGCTCGCCGCCCAGCAAGCGGCGGTCATGGCCGCAGTCAGCGCGAGCGTGGCAGCCGCTGCCGCGGCGGGTTGATCCGCGCCGAGACCGCTACAGGGCCGCGTGCACGACCGTGCACTCCAGACCGCCGTTGACGAGCCGCGTCTGACGCGAGTCGGCGAAGCGCAGGGCCTGGGCCTGCTCGGGACCGCCCGTGAGCAGGGACACGTGATACCCACGGGCGTTCTCCCGGAGCCGCGCCGCGAACTCCGCCACCAGGCGGACCGCGCCGGGGCCGCCGACTCGCTCGCCGTAGGGCACGTTGCTGATGATCCAGCCGTTCCAGCCGGGCTTGGGCGCCAGGGTGCGTGCGTCGCGCTGCTCGAGCTGCCCGAGCTCCGCGAGGCCAGCGGCGTCGAGGTTCTCACGGGTTTGCTCGATGCGCTCGAGGTAGTGATCGGAGCCGAGCAGCGCCAGCTTGGGCGGCACGCGGACCGCCTTCGCTGCGTCCTCCTTCTCGCGCGCCCAAGCCGCCGCGTCGTGGTGCGGAAAGGACTCGAACGCGAAGTGATCCCGGAAGGACCCGGGGGCGATGCCCGCCGCGATCAGGCCCGCCTCGACCAGGATCGTGCCGCTGCCGCAGAAGGGATCGATGATCGGCGCGCGGCCGTCCCAGCCGGAGCCGAGCACGAGGGCGGCCGCCAGCGTCTCCGCGAGCGGCGCCTTGCCTTGGGCCCGGCGCCAGCCGCGCTTGTGCAGCGACTCGCCCGAGGTGTCGATCGACACGGTCGCCCGGTTCCGATACAGGTGCACGTGGACGCGCAGGTCGTAGTCCTCCCGCTCGATCGTCGGGCGTGAGCCGTCCGGCCGCCGCAGCTGATCGACGATGGCGTCCTTGACCCGCTGCGCGGCGTAGCGCGAGTGGTCGACGCCAGACTCGCGGGTCTGCGCGTCGATCCACAGGCGCCCATCGGGGGGGAGCCACGGGCTCCAGTCGATCGACTGGATGCCGGCGTAGAGCTGGTCCTCGTCCGGCGCCTCGAAGCGCGCCACCCGCTGCAGCACGCGCACGGCCGTACGCAGCCAGAGGTTGGCACGCCAGGCGTCGCGCGGAGTGCCCTCGAAGAAGACGCCTCCCACCTGCTGCTCGAGCTTGGCGAGCTTCAGGTCCTTGGCCTCGGCGTACAGGATCGGCTCGACGCCGGGAGCACAGGTTGCGAAGAAGGTCTGACGGGTCACGGCCGGGAGGATACCCTCGCGGAGCCGCAAGGCGGTGCTGGGCCCAGTCGATCCGCGCTACTCGGCGAGCTCCGTGAGGAACTCGAGGAAGGCCGTCTCCAGCTCCTGGGCCGTGGCGAAGCCGAGCTGCTCCCAGCCCTGCTGCGTGGCGCCCTCCTCGTAGTACTCGCGCATGTACTCGATCAGCTGCGCGCGCCCCTCCGCGCCGCGGTGGTGCATGAGGAAGAACACGAGCGCGCCGCCCTGGTCGTAGAACATCCCGACCGGCGAGAGGGAGCGCACCCCCAGCGTCGTGCGCAGGCGCACGGACGCCATCAGCTCGTGGTTCGGGAGCCGGATGAAGTCGGTCTGCGTCCAGTCGACCAGGTCCTCGAACGGGTGCCAGCCCTGCTCCTCGGCCAGCGCTACCATCGTCTCGACCGAGGGCACGGTCGGGTCGTCCAGCTTCGGCCCGCCACGCCTGCCGAGCTCGGTGATCTGGTCGTCGATGAAGCGCGCGAAGCCCTCGACGATCCAGTAGCCCTCCTGACGCGGGACGGTGTCCGCGGCGCCGATCCAGCGCTCCGCGATGTACTGGTGCGTCAGCTCGTGGGAGAGCACCTCGTGCAGCTGCCGCCCCAGGGGGTCCGACACGTCCGCGTCGGGCACGAAGAAGCGCGAGACCTGCTCGCGCGGGACGTAGTAGCCGAGCGTGCTCGCGCTGCCGCCGTCCTCGGCGATGTACTGGGGGCGATTCTTGTGCAGGCGCACGCGGAAGGGGGCGATCTTCCCGCGCTCGGAGCGTGTCGCGGCGAGCAGGCCCTCGAGCACACGCACCGTGCCCTCGCCGTTGCGCAGGCAGCGCCCCACGACCGCGGCGTCCTCGCTGCGCGAGAGGAACACCAGGTTGCCAGTCTCGAAGCCGATCGTGTCCTTGCCCCAGACCGTGCCCTCGACCGCCTCCCACTCGGGGTGGTCGACGGGCAGGAACGTCGCGCCGGCGGGCAGGATCTCGGTCGCCCACGTCATCCAGCGCTGCGCGGCGTCGGGCTCTTCAGCCCAGGGGAACCCCTCGGGCAGCAGGGCGCCAGCGCGCGCGGCCACCTCGTCCACGTCCGGCAGCACCCCGCCCGCG
>JAQBVH010000511.1 GCA_027623615.1 Planctomycetota bacterium
CCGGTCCTAGCTCACGCGCGGCACGAGGCTCCGCCCACGGAGTCTCGTTTGCTGCGTGCGACTCCTCTCGGTGCTGCTGTGGTCACCCTGTCCGAGCTGCTGGAGGAGCGCGGGATCAACCACGCGTTCCTGCGAGGTCATCAGGACCTGCCACGCGTCCGTAGCGGAGGAGACGTCGACCTGACCATTAGCGCGACGGGGTGCAACCTTCCCGATTCAGCCAGGCGATCGCGGTGACCTTCCGTTAGGTCGACGCCCACCAGACCGCGGCGATCACGAGGCCGGCGAGGATCACGACCAGAGCATGGCCCCTCCCGCGCGGCGGATCGCTTGCCCTCTGTGTCACCTCGTCCGCCCCGTGGATGCCCCCGAACAGGGGCTCCACCAGGTCGTCGTTGGGTCGGGGGCGGTACTCGTCGCTCACGCCCACAGCGTAGCTCAGGCCCGGGCCAGGAAGCGCTTGGCGTAGAAGCGGAACGACAGCCAGGTCAGGGCGACTCCGATCCCGTACAGCACGCAGACCTCGCGCCAGATGCCCTCCACGTCGCCGCTCGGCAACAGGCCCTTGCCGTACCAGAGCACCCCGTGGAAGGCGTCCATGGCGTAGGCGGTGATCGTGAACTGGCCAGCGAAGCGGAACCACTCGGGCGTGATCTCGCGCGGGAACCAGGCGCCGCCGACCGCGCTCATGACCAGGATGACCAGGGTCGAGAGCCCCTCGAGCTGCTTGCGGCTCGAGCAAACGGTCGCGAAGAGCATCCCCAGACCGGTCGCCGCGAAGACCACGCCGAGCGAGGTCAACGCCAGCTCGAACGGACGCTCGAGCACGGGCACGTCGAAGACGATGCCGCCGTACGCGTACAGGATCCCGAGCTGCAGCAGACCCACGGCCCCCATGCTGACCAGCTTGCCGACCAGGATCGAGGTGCCTGCCCCCGGCGCGAGCTGCAGGCGGAGCAGCGTGCCCTCGTGCTGCTCT
This sequence comes from Planctomycetota bacterium, assembly GCA_027623615.1. Lineage (GTDB taxonomy): Bacteria > Planctomycetota > UBA1135 > UBA1135 > JALWOP01. Next base: position 980 of record JAQBVH010000511.1, read on the forward strand.
TCCAGGAGTGTGCCGCCGGCGGCCACGAGGCTGAACATCAGCATCATCACCGCCATCGCGGCGATCGCGTGGGAGGCGCCCCAGGAGCGGGGCATGCCGTCGTCATCGGCGCCGACCACGTCCTCGGCCTCGAGGCCGAGCATGGCGGGGACATCCTCGAGGAAGTTGAACCCGCCGCCGCTGGAGGGCTCTGCCTCCCCGGTCGCGGGCTCAGCCTGCTCGTCCTGGAACGCCCCCTCCGCCGTGAGGCGCGCGATGACCTCGTCCATCTTCGACCACGACGCTTGCAGCGCATCCTCCGCGTCAGCTCGGCCCGACTCGGGGAACTTCAGCATGTCGAGGACGTTCGGCATCAGGCCGATGCCCACGTCCTGCACGACGCTCTCGAGCAGGACGGGCATGAGGTTGCCGGCGATGACCTGCTGGGAGATCGACCGGGAGGGGTCCCGCAGCAGCGCGAGCTTGGGGATCGCGCCGCCGGCCAGGGTCTCGCCGTAGCCCGCGGGGATCACGATCGCCGCGGGGTACTCCCCGTTGGCGACCTCTCGGCGCGCGTTCTGACCGGTCGTCACCATCAGCGCGTCGACGGCTGCGAGGCGCGCGACGAACGCCTGACTGGCCTGCGAGCCGTCGAGGTCCTCCACGAGGAGGTCAATGCGTTGGGTCCCGCCACCCCCACCGCCGCCAGCCATGGCGCCCATCGCGGAGCCGAAGATCGTCGCGAGCAGAATCGGCAGGGCCAGGGCGAGGGCCAACGCGGTCTTGTCGCGGAAGAACAGGCACAGGTCCTTGCGTGCCAGGGTCCAGGCGTCGTTCAGCATCAGTCTTCGTCCCTCAGCTCGCGGCCGGTGAGGGCCAGGAAGATCTCCTCGAGGCCGAGCGCGGGCGCGCGCACGGCCGCCTTGATTCCAGCGGCGCGCAGGACCTCGACCACGCGCTCGAGGTCCACGTCCGCGGGCAGGTCGAGCGCGCCGGCGCCCTCCGGAGTGGTCCCCTGCTGGAGCTCCTCCAGGGTCCCGCTCGCCAGGATGCGGCCGCGGTCCATGATCACGATGCGCTGACACAACCGCTCGACCTCGCCGAGCTGGTGCGTGGTGTAGACCAGCGTGAGTCCGTCCGCGTGCAGTCGCTCGACCATCTCGAAGATGTGGTTGCGCGACTGTGGATCGATTCCGACGGTCGGCTCGTCGAGGAAGACGAGCTCGGGTTCGTGCAGCAGGGCGGCCACGATGTTGAGGCGCCGTTGCATCCCTCCCGAGAACTCGCTGACCCGGTCGCCGGCCCGATCGGCCAGGCCCGAGACCTCGAGGCCCCAATCCGCCCGCTCCGTGACGCGGCCTGCCGAGACGCCGTACATGCGCGCAAAGAACGCCAGGTTCTCCCGGGCGGAGAGGTCCCCGTAGAGGGCGACCTCCTGGGGCACCACCCCCAGCCGGCGGCGCACGGCGGGGCCGTTGGTCACCGGGTCGAGGCCCAGGACCTCCATCTGTCCCTCGGTCGGCAGCACCAGGGTCGAGAGCATCTTCAGGGTGGTCGTCTTTCCCGCCCCGTTGGGGCCGAGGAGGCCCAGGCACTCGCCGCGCCGGACCTCGAGGTCGATCCTGTCGACGGCCCGGCTGGTTCCATAGCTCTTCACCAGCCCGCGGGCGCGGGCGGCGAACTCGAGGTCGGTGGTGGTGTCAGTCACAGGCACGAGGGGCGCAAGTCGTTCCGCGACTCGTCGCGGGAAGCCGGAAAGGCGGCCGCAGGGCGGGTAGCATATTCGTTCTCCCCAGCGCCGTAGCCCTTCGTGGATTCCGGGGAAACGATGACCGTCGACCACCCATTCGAGGACCCCCAGCTCCTGAAGCAGGCGCTGACCCATGCCTCGACCGACGGTCCGGTGAACAACGAGCGTCTCGAATTCCTGGGGGACGCGGCCCTCGACCTGGTCATCGCCGAGCACCTCTACCGGGCGCACCCCGACCTGGCGGAGGGCGAGCTCACCGAGCGCAAGGCCTGGATCGTCTCGCGGCATTCCCTGGCGGAGGCCGCGCGGCGGCTCGGTCTGGAGGACCTGGCGCTGGTCGGACGTGGCCTTGACCGTCGTGCGTTGAGTCGCTCGGTGCTGGCGAACCTCTACGAGGCCGTGCTCGGCGCGATCTACCTCGACGCCGGCCTCGACGTGGCGGCCGAGTACGTGCAGCGCACCCTCGCGCCAGAGCTGGTCGAGCTCGCGGCGCGGACCGACGATCGTCCGGCCGCCTCGCCCAAGCAGCTCTTCCAAGAGCTCTGCCAGCGCGACTTCGGCGCCTTGCCGCGCTACGAGCAGGTCGAAGTGCGCGGCGAAGCCCACTCTCGCGCGTTCCTCATGCGCGCGGTGGTCGCGGGCAATGCGTTTCCGACGGCTTGGGGCCGTAACCGCAAGGAGGCCGAGCGCTGGGCAGCCCTGGAAGCGCTGTTCGTCATCGAACGGGAGGTCCAGGCATGACCGAGGTCCTCGAGGCACCGGCAGCAGTCCTCGACGCGGGCGCGCTGGCGGCGTTGCCCGAGCTCGAGGCCGCCTGGTCCAACCTCGCGCCGGGCGCGCAGCTCGAGGTCGGCAACCTGTGGGGCTCCGCCCAGGGCTTGATCGCCGCGCACCTCGCCTCGGGCGAGGCCACGACGCTCCTCATCGCCACCTCGTCGGAGGGCGAAGCGGAGGCCTTCGCGGATGACCTGGTCGCGTTCGGCCTCAACGCGGTGCGCTTCCCGGCGCGCGCCTCGGCCGGGTCGCGCGGTGCGAGCGGCGACGCAGACTCCGTCCGCGCGCGCCTGCAGATCGCCCAGTCCATGGCGCGCGGCGCCGGACCGCGCGCGCTGGTCGCGTCCCT
>JAQBVH010000512.1 GCA_027623615.1 Planctomycetota bacterium
GTGAGAGGCGCTGATCGCGCAGGGCCACCGCCGGTGCGAGGGCGATGGTCAGGTGGCGCAGCCAGGCCCGTGGGCGCGCGCACCAGGCCGCAGGGCCCCGATCAGTCCTCGCCGGGCTCCAGCTTGGGTTCCGCTTCCTTGGGCTTGGCCTTGTCGTTGGCCTTGTCGTTGGCCTTTTCCTTGCCGTCCTTCGCCTCGAACTCATCGCCGACGCGGCCCTGGATGGCATTGCGCAGGTAGCGCACGCGCACATTGTCCGCGATCTGCAGGACGACCTTCTCCTCGTCGATGGAGGCGATCTTCCCGAACATGCCGCCCGTGGTCATGACCTCGTCGCCCTTCTTCAGGGCGCCGCGCATGGCCTCCTGCTTCTTGCGGGCCTTGCGCTCCGGACCGATGATCAGGATCCAGAAGATCACGAAGATGATCGCGATCGGGCCGAGGAACCCGAACGGGCTGCTGGACGGTGCGTCCTGGCCGGCCGGCTCGCTGCCGGCGGCGGGTTCGCCAGCCGTGGTCTCCGTAGGGGCGCCCCCCTGCTCGCTGGGGACACCATTCTGGGTGAGGACGTAGATCGGAGCGGTGGGCAGCATGATCGAGGGGCTTGGAGACGTGGAACCGCGTCCCCAGAAGGCGCGGGTGCGGGGGTCGAGCCCCGCGGGGACGTGGGCGAGGGAAGCTACTAGAATCTGCCCCCGCCCGAAAGGACCGCAAGCCTGTGACAGGAACCAGCCTCGCCCTGACCGAGCGTGCCCTCGCCTCGGTGCAGTTTCCCTCCTCCGAGCGACTGATCGTCGCCATGAGCGGAGGTGTGGACTCGTCGGTGGTGGCCTCGCTGCTCCACGGGCGTGGCCACGAGCTGATCGGGCTGTTCATGCGCAATGGGATCGAGATGACCGAGGCCGAGGCGGCCAAGAAGTCGTGCTGCTCCCTGGGGGACGCCCGCGACGCGCGTATGGTCGCGGCCGGCCTCGGGTTTCCGTTCCAGGCGGTCGACCTCGGATCGGAGTTCGGGACCTTGATCGATTGGTTCGTGGCCGAGTACGGCCGCGGGCGCACGCCGAACCCCTGCGCGATGTGCAACCGGGACCTCAAGATGGGCCGGCTGATCGAGCTCGCCGATGAGCTGGGTGCCGCCGGCGTCGCGACCGGGCACTACGCGCGGATCGCCATCGAGGACGGCCGCGTGCACCTGCGCCGCGGAGTCGACGGCAAGAAGGATCAGAGCTACCAGCTCTTCGCCGTCACCGAGGAGCACCTCGCGCGCACGGTGCTACCGCTCGGTGAGCTTGAAAAGCCCCAGGTGCGCGAGCTGGCCACCGAGGCTGGCCTGCGCACGTCGAGCAAGGCGGACAGCCAGGAGATCTGCTTCGTTCCCCAGAACGACTACCGCAAGCTGCTCGCGCAGCGCGGCGCGGAGCTTCATCCGGGGAAGATCGTCGACACCTTCGGCAACACCCTCGGCAGGCACGAGGGCACCGAGCACTTCACGATCGGCCAGCGCCGCGGGATTCGCATCGCGAACGACAAGCCCCTGTACGTCGTCGAGCTCTTGACCGAGGAGGGCGTCGTCGTCGTCGGCAGCCGCGACGAGTGCTGCGCGACCGCGATGGTCGTCGAGGACCTGAACTGGATCGGCGTCGAGCCGCCGACGGGCGTCCTGCGCTGCGGGGCGCAGCACCGCTACCACCATCCGGATGTGCCCACCGAGCTCGAGATCGACGGCGACCTGGCCCACGTGCGCTTCCTCACCCCCGAGCACGCGGTCACCCCCGGCCAGGGCGCCGCGTTCTACGACGGCGATCGCCTCATCGGTGGCGGGTGGATCCAGAGCGTGGAGCGCGTCGGAGTCGAGGGTTGACCCGCGCGGCTGCAGGCCCGCTCCTCGTTCCGCTGCTCGCCCTCACGGGCACCGTCCTGCTCGCCTGGGGCGCCGCCCTCGCGCGGCCGCGTCCCGACAGCGAGGCCCAACCGGCGCGACCCGGGGTGCACGCCGTCCTGCTCGACGTGTCCGGCTCCGCCGTGCGCGGGCGCCGAGGACACCTGCGTTGGTGCAACCAGGTACTCCTGCGCGAGGCGCGCCGCGCCAGCGCCGCAGCGCGCGATCTGTGTGTAGTGCAGGTCGCGGCCGGAGCGCGGATTGCCTTCGGGCCTGCGGATCCAGCGCTCCTCGTCGCCAGGCTCGAGGGGCGGGGCGAGCCCTTCGTGCCGGGCTTCGAGGAGGCGGACCAGCACCGCTCCAGGATCGACGACGGGGTCGCCGTGCTGCAAGCCGTCATGGCCGAGACCGGCCGGGCTGCCGGCACGCTCGTCCTCGTCGTCGACGACACCCGCACGGGTCCGGATCCGAACCCGCGGCTGTGGTCGCTGGCGCGCGAAGGACACGGGGTCGAGCTGACCCCGCTCCCGCCGGCCGACCGCAGCGACCTGGCCCTCGTCGAAGTGAGGCTTCCACGCGAGGTCGAGGCCGACGCGCCCTCCGCGGCGCGCCTCGAGCTGCGCGCGACGGCCCTGCCGGACGGGGCCTCGGCCTCGCTCGAGGTGACCGTGACGGGGCCCGGCGGAGCGACGACCCACGCGCAGCCCCTGTCCTGTCCGAGCGACGGCACTTTCAGCGTGCACCTGCCGCTTCCCGCTCGTGGGGTCGGCGAGCACCTCGTCTCCCTGCGCGCGCGACTCGACGGGGACGTGGTCCCCGAGAACGATCGCCTCACCGGCAACCTGCGTGTCGGGGACGCGCGCGTGGTGCTTGTCTGCGCGCGCGATCCTCACCACGAGGCCCTGCGCGCCTGGGCTGGAGCCATCCCCGGGCTCCAGCTCGAGTTCGCGACGCCAGCGGGGCTCGCCACGCGGCTGCATCGGGCGGACGCCCTGCTGACCGTCGATCTCGGGCCCAGCGACCTGCCCGAGTCCATCACCGATTGGGTGCGCGCCGGAGGCGGATGGCTGGGTTGCTTCGGCTGGTCCTCCTTCGGGAGCTGGAGTCCACCGGGCGAGGGCGGGCTCAGCGATCTGTGTGCCCTCACGCCGAAGCCCGGAGATGGGGAAGCGCGGGACGTGATGCTGCTCGTCGACGGCTCGGGCTCGATGGACGGGGAGCCGTTCGAGCGGGTCAAGCGCGCGGTCTTCGAGCTCGTGACCGCGGCCCTGCCCAGCGACAGCATCGAGCTCCGCTTCTTCACGGATCAGGTCTATGGAGTGGCCTTCCGCAGCTCAGGCCAGTCCCTCGCCGAGCGCCGGGCCGAGCTGGCGCCCCTGCTCAACGCCCGCGTGCCGCGCGGCGGCACGGACATCGGTGAGTCGCTGATCGTCTTCGCCGGCACGCGTCTGGGCGTCGAACGGCGGGGCTTGGTGCTGCTCTTGACCGATGGCATCGGGACGACGCGGCGCGCGACCGAGGTGCGCGGCCGCCTGAGCGCTGCGGGGCTCGACCTGCGCATCCTTCAGGTCGGCGACGATCCCAAGGGGCGGCAGTTCCTCGAGGGCATGCTCCTCGAGGGCGAGGAGGTGATCGCCGCGGGCAACCTCTCCGATCTCGGCCGCCTGCTGCAGCACGAGGTCAACCGCGAGCGGGTGCGCGAGGACCCCGGCATGAGGGCCGTGCTCGCAGCTCCGAGCGGTGCGCTCGGCGCGGAGCTCCTGCCAGGCTGGTCGCCCGCTGGGTTCGGGGAACCCCTGGTGCGCTATGCCCGCGCCGAGGTGGTGGGGGCAGCCGAGGTGCTCTGGGCCTCCTCCCGCGAGGCCGAGCCGTTGCTCGCGGTCCAGCGGGTCGGCGAGGGCCTGGTGGCGACGCTGGCCGGACTACCTGGTGCCTTTCCCGCGGACGCGTG
>JAQBVH010000513.1 GCA_027623615.1 Planctomycetota bacterium
GCCCACGCGCCTGGTCGACCTCTCGCCCTCGGGGCGCGGCGCGGCGGACGTGAGCGCCGACGAGGTGGCGGCCTGTCACCCCCAGGGCGCGGGCGCCATCTTCGGCGCTCCCGACCGAGGCGCGGCAGTCGGCGCGATGGCCGCGGCCTTCGAGGCCTGGGTCGCGACGAACGCGGACGCGATCGGCGGGATCATCGGGCTGGGCGGCTCCGGCGGCACGGCCCTGGTCGCGCCCGGGATGCGGGCGCTGCCGGTGGGGGTGCCCAAGGTCCTCGTGTCCACGGTCGCCTCCGGGGACGTGTCGGCCTACGTCGGACCCTGCGACATCTCGCTGGTCTACTCCGTCACGGACGTGGCGGGCCTCAACCCGATCTCGCGCCGCGTGCTCGGCAACGCGGCTCATTCCCTGGCGGGGATGATGAACCACGCGGGCGCCGTACCCCAGGTCGCCAGCAAGCCGGCGCTCGGCATGACGATGTTCGGGGTGACGACCACCTGCGTGCGGCGCTGCGTGGAGGCCCTCGAGGAGCGCTACGACTGCCTCGTCTTCCACGCGACGGGCACTGGCGGCCAGTCGCTCGAGAAGCTGGTCGACTCGGGAATGATCGAGGGCGTGCTCGACGTGACGCTGACCGAGGTGTGTGACCTCCACGCGGGCGGGATCATGAGCGCGGGCGAGGGGCGCCTCGACGCGATCGCGCGCACGCGCGTGCCTTGGGTGGGCTCGCTCGGCGCGCTCGACATGGTCAACTTCGCGGGCCGCGAGACGATCCCGGCCCGCTACCAGGGCCGCAAGCTGCACGTGCACAACCCGCAGATCACGCTGATGCGCACGACGGCGGACGAGAACGCCGCGATGGGGGAGTGGATCGCGCGCAAGCTGAACGCCTGCGCGGGTCCGGTGCGCCTCCTCATGCCCTTGGGCGGCGTGTCCGCCATGGACGCGCCGGGCCAGGCCTTCCACGACCCCGAGGCGAACGCCGCGCTGTTCGACGCGATCGAGCGCAGCCTCGAGGTCACCGCTCAGCGGCGCCTGATCCGGCGCCCGGAACACATCAACGACGCGGCCTTCGCCGATGCCCTCGTCGCCAACCTCCTGGAGATCCTCTGATGGCCCGCTTCACCCGTTCCGAGCTGCTCGAGAAGTTCCAGGGCATGGTCCGTCGCCGTGAGCCGATCATCGGCGGCGGCGCCGGCACGGGCCTGTCCGCCAAGTGCGAGGAGGCCGGCGGGATCGACCTGATCGTGATCTACAACTCGGGCCGCTACCGCATGGCGGGCCGCGGCTCGCTCTCGGGCCTGCTCGCCTACGGCAACGCGAACGAGATCGTGGTCGACATGGGCCGCGAGGTCCTGACCGCGGTGTCGCACACGCCGGTGCTGGCGGGCGTCAACGGCACCGACCCCTTCATGGACCCGGAGGTCTTCCTCCCGGAGCTGACCCGCCTGGGCTTCAGCGGCATCCAGAACTTCCCGACGGTCGGGCTGATCGACGGCCTCTTCCGCGCGAACCTCGAGGAGACGGGCATGGGCTACGGCGAGGAGGTCGAGCTGATCCGCACCGCGCGCCGCCTCGACATGTTGACCACGCCCTACGTCTTCTCGGTCGAGGAGGCCCAGGCGATGACCGAGGCCGGCGCGGACATCGTGGTCTGCCACATGGGTCTGACGACCGGCGGTTCGATCGGCGCGGACACGGCCAAGACCCTGGACGACTCGGTCGAGCTCGTGAACGCGTGGTCGGCCGCCGCGCGCGCCATCAACGCGGACGTCATCGTGCTCTGCCACGGCGGCCCGATCTCGATGCCCGACGACGCATCCTACGTGCTGAAGAACAGCGAGCACTGCCACGGTTTCTACGGCGCCAGCTCGATGGAGCGGCTGCCCACCGAGATCGCGCTCACCGAGCAGACGCGCAGGTTCAAGGAGCTCACCTTCTGATGACCCACGTCTTCACCAGCTCGGTCGTCGACCACCCGATCGAAGTCGTCTGGGCGGCGATCCGCGACTTCAACGGCCTGCCCGACTGGAACCCGAACGTGACCGCGAGCCACATCGAGGACGGCCGTCCCTCGGACGCGGTGGGCTGCGTGCGCAACTTCACGCTGGTCGGCGGCGGCAAGCTGCGCGAGCAGCTCCTGGCCCTCTCGGACCTCGACCACTCCTGCACCTACTCGATCCTCGAGTCCCCGATGCCGCTCGAGAACTACATCGCCACCCTGCGCTGCCTGCCGATCACCGACGGCGCGCGCACCTACGTCGAGTGGGTCGCCGACTTCGACTGCCCTCCCGAGGAGGAGGCCGGCCTGATCGAGAGCATCGGCCAGGACGTCTTCCAGGCGAGCTTCGAGGCGCTGAAGTCGAAGCTCTGAGGGACCCGGATCCACCGCGTGAGTCTCACTCCAGCCAGGGCGCCAGCCGCGCCCGCACGTCCTCGAGGTCGATCAGCTTGCTGCCCTCGTCGTCGCCGGCTGCGTAGCCGAGGCCGGCGAGCATCGCGGCGTCCTCGGCGGTGACCAGGTTGGCTTCGGCGAGGCGCACGGGGGCGTCTTCGAGCCAGCGCACGAGGGCTGGGGCGAGGCGCCGGATGCGGTCGTCCTCAGCGTCGGTGCGCGGCTTGTGGCAGAGCGGGTCCTCGGGCAGGTAGAAGAGCTCGACCGGGTAGTCCACGGGCAGGTCGCGCGTGTACATGTGCGCCTTCGGCATGCGCAGGTTGACGACCAGGTGCCAGCCCTGGCTCGTGATCGAGACCGCGTGGCCGTCCGTGCCGATCGCGAAGCGCGGCGAGGCGGCCTCCTCGTCACCCGACCAGGTGGGGGACAGGTCCTCACCACCGATCGCGTCGGCGGACAGACCCGAGAGCGCCAGCAGCGTCGCGCCCACGTCGAACTGGCGTACGGGGCGCTTGACCCGACGCCCAGCCGGGGCGCCCGGCCAGGACAGGATCAACGGCACGTGCAGCACCGCTGGGTAGACGCCGAGGTGCTCCCACCAGATCCCCTGGTCGCCCAGGGCCTCTCCGTGGTCGGACGTGAAGGCGACGATGCCGTCGCGCACGCGCGGCTGCGTGAGCAGCTTGGCCACGTGCAGGTCGAGGAAGCTGACCTCGCCGCGGTACAGGGCCTCGACCCAGGCCGCGTCCTTCACGCCGCGCAGGTTGCCCGGGCGCGGCCAAGGAGGCTCGGGGAGGGTCGGGTCGAACGGGTCGCCGTCCCCGAAGTAGCTGCGCGCCAGCTCCTCGGGCGGTTCATAGGGGCGGTGCGCGTCGAAGAGGTGACACCACACGAAGACCGGTTCGCCCTCGACCGCGTCGAGCCACGCGAGGGTCTGCTCCACGGTCTCGGGTGCGGTGCGCGCCCGGTCCGTCAGGGGCCAGGCGTAGCGGTCGAAGCCCTGGCCCAGACCGGACCACGGGTCGTTCATGTGCTTGGCGCTCGTGACCGCGATCGTCGCGTAGCCCGCGGCCGCGTAGGCCTCCGCCAGGGTCGCGGCGCGGTCGGCGAGGCGCGTGCGGTTGTTGACCACACCGGTGGTCGCCGGGTCGAGCCCGGTCATCAAGCACACGTGCGAGGGCAGCGTGATGTTCGAGCTCGCGAAGCAGTCCTCGAAGAACACGCCGCTGGCCGCGAGCAGGTCGAGGTTCGGGGTGCGCACTTCGACGCCTAGACCGGCCTTGCCGAGGTAGCCCGCGCGGTGCGTGTCCGAGGTGATCAGCACGACGGTGGGGACGCCTGCACCTGGGCGCGCGACCACGGGTTGCTCCAGGGCGATCAGGGCGGCCTGCTCGCCCTTGCCCTCGAGGGACAGGGCCAGCTCGACGTCCTTGCC
>JAQBVH010000514.1 GCA_027623615.1 Planctomycetota bacterium
TGACGGGTGCGTTCCTCGACGTGTTCGTGCAGCCGGGCGACGGCGGGCTCGAGGATCCCCACGAGATGGCCTTCGGGCCGGACGGCGACCTGTACGTGACCTCCTTCGGCAACGGGCGGGTCAAGCGCTACGACGGCACGACGGGGGCGTTCCTCGACAACTTCGTGAAGCTCAGCGGGGGCCTCCAGTCGCCACATGCCATCGACTTCCGTCCCGACGGAATGATCTACGTCGCGTCGTTTGCTGGTGGGGGCGCAGGTCACGTGCGTCGCTTCGACGCGAACGGCGACTTCGTGGACGAGTTCGTCGCCACGGGGTCGGGAGGCCTGGCCGGCGCCATCTCGATCACCTTTCGACCGGAGGACACGCTGACCCTGGCGACGCCCGCGGGAGGGTCCGCGGTGGCCTGGGGCGCGGAGCCGGGCGAGGTCGTGCACTTCGTGCTCGGCGATGGGGTACATGCGCGTCGAGTGGCCGACTGTCCCTTCCCGTTATGGGTGGATCGCCCGGTGCTGCTGGGATCAGCGGTCGCCGATGGACAGGGAGTCGCGACGCTGCCGATGGTGCCTCCGCCGGGAGCCTCGGGGCTGACGTTGTCGTTGCAGGCCGTGACCCTTGGTTCGTGTCGCACGAGCGCGACGGCGAAGGTGGTGTTGCCGTGAGGCTCATGCTCCTCGCTGCGTTGCTCACGGGCGCCGCGCACGGTCAGATCTGGGAGCGCTGCGCGCTGCGCGACACGCTCGTGGGCGCGTCGACCGGCGACCAGTTCGGCTGGGTGGGTGAGAACGCGGGCGACGTCGATGGCGACGGGATCGACGACTACGCGATCGGCGCGCCCGGAAGCGACGCGGCGGGAAACAACTCAGGGCGTGTGACGGTGTACTCCGGCGCGGACGCGGCCTTGCTCTTCGTGCTCGACGGCTCCAGCCCGGGGACGCGGCTCGGGACGGACGTGGGCGCAGCGGGCGACGTGAACGGTGACGGGTTCGCCGACGTGATCGTCGGTGGGCTGGGTGAGGTGCGCGTGCACCTCGGTCCGCATGGCGCGGGTCACCTTGCCTTGAGCAGTCCTACTCCCGGCGACGGCTTCGGATCGTCGGTGTCGACCGCTGGCGACGTCGATGGGGACGGCGACGACGACCTGATCGTGGGCGCACCCGCGGACGACAGCGCTGCGACGAACGCGGGGCGCGTGTATGTGCTGTCCGGCACCACGGGGGCGCCGCTATTCGTGCACGACGGCGAGGCGGCTGGCGACGGCGCCGGTGGCGCCGTCGGGTTCCTGATGGACCGCAACGGCGACGGTCATGGCGACTACCTCTACGGCGCGCCGAACGCGGGCGCGACCGGCGGCGGGCGGGCGTACGTGCATTCGGGCTTGGACGGCAGCCTCGACTGCGTGCTCGACACCGACGCGACCGGCTCCAACCTGGGGACGTTCTTCCTCGGGTGGTGTGGGGACCCGACGGGCGACGGCGTGCCGGACTTCTTTGCCTCGGACTGGGCGAACACCGCGAACGGCCCGGGCAGCGGCCGGGTGTTCGTGTTCTCAGGCCTCGATTGCAGCCTGGCGATGACCCTGACCGGCCAGGGCGGAGAGGGCTTCGGCATCGGTCGAGGTTGGGCTGGCGACCACGACGGCGACGGGCACGACGATCTGGTGTTCGGGTCGTGGACGGCGAACGACGGGGCCTCCAACGCGGGCAAGGTGACCCTCTTCTCGGGCGCGGACGGCAGCGTCCTGGCCACCTGGACCGGTGAAGTGGCCCAGGCGAACTTGGGTTTCGACGCGGCGGGGATGGGGGACGTGGACGGGGACGGTCATCCGGACTTCTTGCTGACCGCGGCGAGCCAGTCGGGGAACACGGGCGTCGTGCACCTCGTGCATGGCGGACCCGCGAGGCTCCCGACGCGCTACTGCGTGGCCGGCGTGAACTCGACGGGCAGCGCGGCCGAGCTGCGCTGGAAGTTCGCGACGAGCGTATCGGCCAACCAGTTGAGGCTACGGGTGGTCGACGCGGTGCCGAACGAGCTGGCCGTGTTCTTGGCCTCGCCCGAGCGGGACTTGATGCCGTTCGGAGGTGGCACGCTGTGCCTGAGCGGCGGCGTTCGGCGCGCCGGCTCGCTCGTGCTGGGTAACAACGGCGCGGGCTTTCTCGACCTCGACTTCACGGCCCCGAATCTGGGTGCGATCGTCGCGGGCAGCACCTGGTCGTTCCAGGCGTGGTACCGGGACCCGGGTGGCGCCGGCGGTCAGAACCTGACGGATGCCCTGCGAATTCCGTTCTGTGATTGAGCGCGGGGTCTAGCTCGCGGCGACCACGACAGCGCTGATGCGACCCTCGATCGGTCCTGCGCCGAATCGTGCCCGGAGGGCGTGGCTGGCGACGGAGGTGGCTCGTTCGAGGCCGCCGGGCGCGCGGGCTTCGATCTCACCCCTCAGGGGCGTGCCCTGGCAGTAGGCGATCGCTGCGCGCTCCGGACTCGCGGCTGAGCTGACCTCGTCGCGTTGTTCGAGAGCAGCGTGCTCGAAGCCCGCCGCTCGGATGTCGGCTTCGATCTCGTCCCTCGACCCATGGCCATGGGGAGTGCGAGCGAGGAACAGCGGAGGGTCGTCGGGAAACAGAGCCCCCACGGCGTCGGTGACGACCGCCGCGAACTCGTTGTCTGCGACGCACCTCCAGACGTTGAACAGGAAGGTGCCGCCAGGGCGAAGCACGCGCCGCACCTCGCGGTACGCGGCGACGCGGTCCGGAAAGAACATGACCCCGAACTGGCACACGACGACGTCGCAGGAGGCGTCGGGAAACGGGAGTGCCATGACGTCGGCCTGCTGCCAGGTGACGGGACGCGCACACCCGAGGAACTCCCCGTGCGCCAACATCGCGTCGTTCAAGTCGGTTGCGGTGATCACACACGACGGCGGCAACTGAGCCGCGAGCGCCCGCGTGACCACCCCCGTCCCACACGCGACCTCCAACACCGAGGAGGGCGCGAGGCCCCGCGCCCGCGTCGCAATACTCGCCGCGTAGGGCTCGAAGATCATCGGCACGAGCGCGTCCTCATAGAACTTCGCCACGTCACTGGTGAACGACAGGTCCGAGTGAGGCTTGGCCATGCTCCATTATCCACCACGGTCCTGGGAAGTCGACCGTGAGTTGTCGTATGGGGGCGCTCGTGCTCTCTCCCATGGCAAGCCGAGGCTGCGCGAGCGGGGCCGACCTTTCCCCAAGACCTGCTGCTCGCCCGCCGGGGTGCGGCACCTTGTTGCGCTGGAGGTAGCCCGTATCGCGGACGGATCAGGTCGTCAGGGAATACCAGAGCGCGCCGAGCACGACGCTACCTGCCAGGGTGCGCAGCATGCCCACCTCGAATCGGAACATGGCGACGAACGCGCCGATGGCGATCACCGTGGCCGCTGGATCGAGGGTGCTCAGGTCCGGTCGCAGCAGGCGCAGCCCCGACCACCGCTCCTCCGCGACCTCACCGAAGAGCGTGTGGACAGAGAACCAGACTGCCAGGTTGAGGATCACTCCGACGACGGCGGCTGTGATCGCGGAGAGGGCGCAGGTCAGGCTCTTGTTTCCGCGCAAGGCCTCGATGAAGGGCGCGCCGACAAAGATCCACAAGAAGCACGGCGCGAAGGTCACCCACGTGACCACGACCGATCCGATGATCCCGGCGAGCACGGGATCCAGGCTGCCCGGGTTGCGGTAGGCGGCCATGAACCCCACGAACTGGACGACTTGGATCAGGGGGCCCGGCGTGGTCTCGGCCATCCCGAGCCCGTCGAGCATCTCGCCCGGCTGGAGCCAGCCATA
>JAQBVH010000515.1 GCA_027623615.1 Planctomycetota bacterium
GTCCGCTTGCCGGTCACCGAGAAGGCGATTGCGCCGCCCTGGGCCGCGTGCTCACCCTCGCACTCGATAGCGATCTTCGGTCGCCCGAAGACGTTGAGCGTCCCTTGGGCGTACGCGAGCTGGTACTGCTCGCCCATCTCCGTGGACGGTGTGATGGGGTAGAAGACGCCGCCGTCGGTGATGCGCGCCTCCGTGTGGAAGGAGACGAGCTGGTTCCCGTTGGTCGTGATGCGGATTCCGGGATAGGGCGGACGATCGGCCATGTGCGCTCCAGGGAATGGGTGCCTGCCCCAGACAGTACGCACTCCGACCCAAGCACGCCCTTCGCCCCTGGTCCAGGCGCCCTACGGACTAGTGCCCAATAGGAGCGCCCATTGCAGGTGCCCGCTCCCCAGGTCGGTACTTGCGCGCTGGCGCGGACGCAGATTCGATCTTCCTAGCCCTTGGGCCACAGGGCGCGCCAGTCCTTCTGTGCGGCGCGCCGCCCGGCGAGGCGCTCCAGGAGCGTGGTAGACACGACCAGGTCCTCGAGGGCCGTCTCCGCCAGGGCCTTCCCGCAGGCCGCGACGATCGCGGGAGCGTCCAGGTGCTGGTACCGGAACACGTCCTGGGGACGACCGCACTTGGAGAACTTGCGCACGGCCAGGGTCTCCTGACGGACGCCGACCACCGACCCGATGTTGTCGAGCAGGCCGGCCTCACCGTCACAGACCGCGACGACCGGAACGCGGCGGCCCGCGATCGAGACGAGGCCGGCCGCGCTCGTGCCCGCGCCGGCCACGGCGTGCAGGTCGCCGGTCACGCCGAGGGTCTCGCGCAGGTGGCGGTAGCCGTCCGCGTCGCCCTGGATGCCGAGCAGCAGGTCCTGGGAGCTGACCACGATCACGTTGGCGAACACGCCGCGCTCGAGCAGCTCGTCGGCGGCCTCGATCGCCTCGGTGACGAGCGACCCCAGGACGAACAGGTTGACCACGTTGTCGCCGGGCTCGTAGCCCTCGTGCCCGTCCCAGTCGATCAGCTTCCAACCACCGGCCAGGCAGTGCTCGCGCACCCGCGTCAGGAGCGCGTCGTCGCTCTGGCCCTGGCTCGCGGCCTGGGCGCGCACGCGCTCGAGCAAGAGCTTCTGGGGGATGCCGCGCGTGACGCCGCGCACGTAGACGCCAGTGCGGCCCACGTTGTCCCCGGTCATCTGGCGCCGGATCGACTCGGAGAGGATCCAGTCCATCTCGATCGCGAAGGCCGGCTCCCAGGTTACCAGGCTCGGGATCTGGATGTCCGACTTCCACGAGTGCTGGGCACCCTCGGGGGCGAGGGTGACGCCGCTGGGCGTGCCCATCAGGATGAACTCCGCGCCCCAATAGGCGTCGTAGTAGAGCTGATCGAGGGCGCGCTTCACGAAGAAGTCGTACACCGTCATGATCGGCACGAAGGGTAGCCCGACCAGCGTGTGCATCATGCCGAACGAACCCACCGCGCTCATCGCGTTGGCCTCGGCGATCTCGAAGCGGATGTGGCGCGTCCAGGCGTCGGTGCGAGCCAGGAGCTCGGGGTGCTTGACCTTGATCTCGAGCTCGCGGGCCAGGTCGCGCTGCTCCTCCTCGGACGAGCCGTAGATCCGGTTGTCCATGGTGGGGGAGATGTTCGTCGAGGAGCCGACGTCAGGGGACATCGTCATCACGAACTCGCCGGCGGGCACCCAGCGCTTCTCCTGGGCGGAGAGCTCCTTGGGCGCAGCCTGGCGGGCCTCGGCCTGGCTGTAGCTGCCGACGCGCACGAGCTTGGCGGCGATCTGGCCCCACATCCACTGGGTGTGAGCCAGGGGAAAGAGGGCCAGGTCGATGTCGAGGGAGTCCGGCAGGCCGCCCGCCGCCTCGAGCGCGCTCGTCACCCGGGCACGATTGCGGGCGATCAGCGCGTCGTCCTCCACGCGCGCGGCCCGGAAGCTGTCGCGGCGCGCGGCGAGGAACTCGCCCTCTTCGCCGTCCTCGTCGAAGCGCTCGAAGGGCCGCTCGAAGTCGAGGCCGACCTCCTCGAGCAGGGCGATCACCTCGCTCTTGGGCGGGAGGGCGGAGTGGTTGGAGGGATCGGCCGCGCAGTCGAGGCCCCACCCCTTGAGGGTGTGCGCGACGACCAGGTACGGCTCGCTCGGGTCCTGCTTCGACGCGCGCAGGGCCTCGACCACTTTCCCGTAGTCGTGTCCGCCCAGGTCGGTGAGCACGGCCAGCACCTCCGCGTCGCCGAGGTTGTTCAGCAGGGGCTGGATGCCGGGGCACTTCTGCTTCCAGAGCTCACGCACGCGGTCGGGGTCGCCGTCGAGGACGAGCATCTGGTACTCGTAGTCCGAGAGGCCGCGCTCGAGGACCTCGCGCAGGCACTCCCCGCCCTCGGTCTTGAAGAGCTCCTCGCGCCGGCGGCCGTGGCGCAGCTGGATGACCTTCCATCCGTTCGCCAGGGCAGTGCGCTCGATGCGATCGCAGTCCATCGACTCGAGGCCGCGCTCGTTGGGGATGCGCGTGCCGTCGAGGTTCTGGCGGTTGTAGTCGATGATCCAGGTGACGTTGCCGAGCATGCGCTCGCCGAAGTCGGGCATGGCCTCGAGCAGCGAGCCCTCGCGGAACTCCGAGTCGCCGATCAGGGACCAGAAGTGGGCGTTCTGGGGTACCTCCCAGCCGTGGTCCTGGGCGTAGCGGTGGGCGAGGGCCAGGTAGCCCGAGCAGACGGGCGGGATGCCGACCGTGCCCGAGGGCAGGAAGTGCCAGTGGTCCGGGTCGCTCGCCGCGTGGTAGCTCTGGAACGTCTGCGGGCGCTCCTCGGTCGGGAACTGCCGCAGCCCGGCCATGCTGTTCTCGGACTCCGCGTCGGTGAACCAGCTGCGGTCCCCGCTCCCCGCGAACCAGTCGACCTTGGGCTCGTGCCGGAAGAGCCCGATCAGGTGGTGCAGGGAGTGGTCGACGGGCGACGCGTGCGGCTTGCAACAGACGTAGTCCTGCGGCTCGCGCACGTCCAGGTGCAGCGCCGCGAGCAGATGCATCGAGCTGGCGCAGCTGGCCGGGTGTCCGCCCACCTTGGGGTCGCCGGGCTGCTTGTCCTTGCGGGTGTTGGCCAGGTGGATCATCGCCACCATCTGCGCGAAGGCGCGCTGGGTGATTCGTTCCTGAACCGAGGGCATCGTGGCGGCGGAGGGGGTGTGCAGCATGTCGAGGTCGGGGTTCGAACTCGGAGAGGATATCCGCCAGCCTGACGTCCACGGAAGAGTCACGCGCCAAGAAGAGCCCCCTGCGCCTGCTGCGCGCGTCGCTGGTCGCTCCCAGGCGGTCGTGCGACGATGCTCGCGTCCCATCACCGAGGAGCACCCAGGCAGACCACCAGCACCCACGTCGTCACCGCCTTCGCCCTGTCCTGACCGCCGCCGTCGTCCTCTCTCGGGATGTCGGCTCCCGCCGCGGGGGGCGCACACGCCGCTACCCGCTGAGTCCGATCGCGAGGCGATCGCGGACTTCGTCGAGGTCCAGGGCAGCGCGGAGGTGCGCCTCGCGCCGACCGAGGCGCGGCTCGTGCTCGGTTTCTTCACCGAGGGTGAGGACGCGCAGGCCTGCCGGGCCGGCAACGACGAGACGATCGGCGCCGTCCGCGGCGCGCTGCTGGAGCTGGGCGTCGCGGCCGCGGACGTGCTGCGCGACTTCATCGCCATCACGCCGCGCTACACCTGGGGCGAGGAGGGCCTGGGCGGCGAGCGCGCGCTGGTCGAGCGCCGCACGGGCTACCGCCTCGACGAGCACCTGCACGTGCACGTGCGAGACCTCGCCCGATTGCCCCAGG
>JAQBVH010000516.1 GCA_027623615.1 Planctomycetota bacterium
CAGTTGCCGTTCGTGTCTCCCGGGCGGGCGAGGACGAACACGGCCTGGTGCGCGCTCTTCGTGAAGTTCGGCGGCGGCGACCCGCAAGCGTCCGGGTCCGGGCTGCACGAGCAGCGTCCGTCGCCGCCCATCTGCCCGGCCGCGACCATGGCCGCCAGCACCTTGTCGGCCAGGGAGCCCGGCGTGTTCAGCAGCGCCTGCTCCGCGAGGTCGATCACCGGCGCGCCCGTCAGGGAGTTGCCCTGGATCGCGTAGACCAGGTCGCCGCTCTGGCCCGCCACGCCGCCGACGTACTGGAAGGGGTCGCCGTTGAGCCCGGTGCCCGAGAAGGTCACCGGGTTGCCGACGAAGCTCACGATCCCGAACTGGCGCAAGGTGACCGTGTCGCCCTTGGCGATGTCGTCCATGATCCGCGCGGGATCGAGGTCGTCCTTGAAGCCTTTGAAGATGACCTTGCGGTTCTTCGCGCCGGAGTGCACGAAGGCCTGGGCGGCCGCGGCCCCCTTCTCCACCACGACCAGGGGCACGGTCTTGTCGAGGTCCGTGCCCTCGACGCAGGTCGCGGTCGCCGAGCAGACCTCGCGGGTCTTCAGGTTGATGACGACGATCGACCAGGTGGCCCGCGCCGGCGCCGCCAGGAGGAGCGCCAGGCAGACCGCGAGGAGCCTCACGGCAGGACCTCGACCTTGACCACGTTGGTCACGTCGTAGGGCGGACCACCGATCAGGCCGCAGAACGCGAGCTTCGTCCCGATGAACGGGGCCCAGTCACCCGCGGGGGCGTCGAGCAGCGCCTCGGCCCGGCCGCTGGCGTCGAGCACGCCGCCGTTGCCCGAGAACTCCGGCGGCATGTTCCAGGTCCATCCGAAGAAGGGATCGCGCTGGAGCGGGATCACGACGTTGTGGAACGGGGTACCCGGGATCGTGCCGCTCGCGGAGCCGAGCAGCAGGTAACCCTGGCCGCCATCGGCGGCGCCGCGGTTGAGCGTGAAGGGCACGCTCTCGCCAGCCCCCACCGAGAGGCGCCCCGTGTGCAACTGCTCGAGCGGTTCGGTGGGCAGCACCAAGGGCTTGACCATCTGCACCCAGCGATCACCGGGCCGCTTGCAACGGATGGTCCATGAACCGCGGCCCACGACCCCCGTCGCCGTCACCGGGAACTCGTAGTGGCCACCGCCCAGGTCAACGACCGGGCCGGGAGTCGCGCTGGGCTGGCCCGCGCCGACCCAGTCGATCTCCCAGTTGTGACCGCCGGCGGTCAGGCTCTGGTCCTCGACGTCGCGCAACTCGACGTGGATCATCGCGGTCGAGGCGCTGTCCGCGACGAGCGCATCGCGGTCGGGCGTGACGATCGAGGTCACCGCGTCGGCGTGGTCCACGAGGTCCGCGCGCCACAGGTCGTACTTGCCCTGCATCACCAGGATCGGGTCCGGGTCGGAGTCCTTGCCCTTGACCACGAGCGACAGGTAATAGCCGCCCGTCGCGCAGCCGTCGGTCTGGTCGCAGGTCCCGTCGCTGTCGCCCAGGCGCGCGAGGACGATGAACGCGGTGTGAGCCGACTTGGTGAAGTTGGGCGGCGGGGAGCCGCAGCCGTCCGGATCCGACTGGCTGCAGGAGCAGCGGCCGTCGCCGCCCATGGAGCGCGCGGCCTCCATGCCGGCCATGACCTTGGTCGCCAGATCGCCGGGCGTGTTCAAGAGCGCCTGCTCAGCCAGGTCCACGACGGGGTCGCCGGTGATCACGTTGCCCTGGATCGCGTAGATCAGCTCGTCGGTCTCCCCGATGACGCCGTGCTTGCCCGCGCCCGCACCCCACCCGGTGAAGGTGACCGGCGCGCCGTCGAAGCTGACGATCCCGTACTGACGGCTCTGGTGGCCGCCGTCGACGATCGAGAGCAGCTCGAGGATGCGCTCGGGCTCCTGGTCGGCGTGGAAGCCGTCCCAGATGCGCTTGCGGTTGATGCCGGTCGTGTCGACCGCGGACTGGGCCGCAGCCGCGCCCTTGCCGACGACGATCACGGGCAGCCAGCGCTTGAGCGGGAACTGACCGCCGATGCAGGTCGCGCTCGCGCAGCAGACCTCGCCGGTCTTCTTGCTGATGACGACGATCGACCAGGTGGCCTTGGCGGGAGCGGTGAGCAGGATCGCGGCCAGAGCCAGGACCAGGCCGCGCACGAGGGGGGATCGGGAGGGAAGCATGAGTGCCCACAACGATACCCGGGCCACAGGAGGAGGCCCCGCCCGATCTCGGTTCGAGGCGCGTCAACCCGGAGTAGGTGGCCGTGCGGCGTGTTCAGGCAGTCTCGGTCGCTTCGAGGACCGCGAGCAGGTCGCCGGCACCTACGGCCTGGCCCGCCGCGACGGCGAGCTTCTTGATCGTGCCGGCGCAGGGGGCGCCGATCTCGTTCTGCATCTTCATCGCCTCGAGCACGAGGATGGGCTGGCCCTCCACGACCGTGTCGCCCTCGGCGACCAGGGTCTGGACAACGACGCCGGGCATGACCGCCTTGAGGGGCCCCCCACGACCGCCCGCCGCGCGGGCGGCGAGCTGGGCGGCGCGTTCGCGCTCGTCCTCGATCTCGAGGGCATAGACGTGGCCGGCCAGGGTGACCCAGGCCTGGTTCTCGTCGCCCTCGATCGACATGCCGTAGGTCTTGCCCGACTCCGTGCAGACGATCTGGCCGAGGCGGTCGACCTCCTGGTAGGTCAGGTCGAGGAGCTCGCCCCCGACCGACACCTCGAGCTGTCCGAAGCGCTCGATGACCTCGACCTCGAGCACGCGCTCGCCGCTGGTCACGAAGTACTTCAAGCTTCACCTCGCTCCGCGCGACGCACGTGAGCGGCGGTTCCGCCGAGGCCCCGCCGGGCCCAACCCTCACGGTCCCCGGCGCGGGGGGAAAGGGCGCTTCGGTTCGCCAGGTGATGGCGGTGGATCGCGGCCACGGCCGCGACGAGCTCCTCGTACTCGGCCGGCGGCGCCAGCTCGAGCGACTCGAGGAAGTGGGTGTCGATGTCGCCCTCGACGAACTTGGGATGCTCGAGCACGGCCAGGGCAGCGGGCAGCCCGGTGCGCACGCCGCCGACATTCATCTCGGAGATCGCGCGACGCATGCGCTCGATCGCCTGCTGACGATCCGCCCCCCAGACGATCAGCTTGCCGAGCATCGGGTCGTAGGCCAGGCCTACCTCCATGCCGCGGTACATCGCGCTGTCGAGGCGCACCCAGGGACCGCCAGGGGCGCGCAGGTTCTTGAGCACGCCGACCGAGGGCAGGAAGCCGTTGATCGGGTCCTCGGCGTTGATGCGCACCTCGATCGAGTGGCCGCGGATGGAGAGGTCCTCCTGGCGCAGCGCCAGGGGCTCTCCGGCGGCCACCAGGAGCTGCTGGCGCACGAGGTCGACCCCCGTGATCTGCTCGGTGATCGGGTGCTCCACCTGCAGGCGCGTGTTCATCTCGAGGAAGAAGAACTCGCCGCCGGACCACAGGAACTCCACGGTCCCCGCGCCTCGATACCCCACGGCGCGCGCGGCCTGGAGAGCAGCCTCGCCCATGGCGCTCCGCGTCGCCTCGTCCAGGACGGGGCTCGGCGCCTCCTCCACCAGCTTCTGGTGGCGACGCTGGATCGAGCACTCGCGCTCGAACAGGTGGATGCCGTTCCCGTGGGCGTCGAACATCACCTGGATCTCCACATGGCGCGGCTGATCGAGGTAGCGCTCGAGGTAGACCCGGCCGTCCCCGAACGAGGTGACTGCCTCGCCAGAGGCGGCGCGGAAGGCAGACTCCATGTCCGCGGGGTCGCGCACCACGCGGATGCCC
>JAQBVH010000517.1 GCA_027623615.1 Planctomycetota bacterium
CGCGCGTTCCTCGGAGCGCGCGGCCGCTCCGCGTCATGCGCCGGGGAGGGTCACGCGCGGCGGGAGGGGAGGGACTCGAGCGGACCGAAGACGCCCTGCAGGTCGAGAGCCAGGTCGATCAGCTCCGTGGTGGAGCGAGGTGCGAGGGTGGCCTCGATGTGCTCGAACGCGGCCAGGATGCGACCGTCCTCCGAGGCAGGCAGCAGCTCGGTGATCAACGGGAAGAGGATTCGATCCTCCTTCTCGATGTGCTGCCGCTGGTGCTGCACGTAGTCGAGACCGAGGTGCACCAGGTTGCGCGCGGCCGACAGGTCCCCGGGTGTCGCGCGGTCGGCGATGTCCTGCATCGTGCGGATCAGCTCCCGGCCCCAGTCGTGGTCGCGTTCCATCGCGGCGCAGGGCCGCTCGCCGTGACCCATGCCGATCCGCCGCAGGCGGTCGAAGAGCTCGTTCTCGCGCCGGTGATGGAAGCGGTCCCCGTACTCGGTCAGGAAGGTCAGGCCGTCCCTGAGCGACTCCAGCGGAATCTCACGCGAGCGGGCCGTCACCTCGAGCATGCGCTCGAAGGTGTCGAGGAAGCGGCCGAGGACCTCGTGCTCTCGGGTGAGTATGTGGGTGGGTCGCATGACCCCACCCTCGTCCGTTCTCCGCCGGGCGGGCATTCCACCAAGTGCGAAGAGGAGGGGGGGACTTGGGCGGCGCGACGGCTGTTGAGCACCACGATCGCGCTCGAACCCACCATCGCGGCGGCGGCCGCCACGGGGGTGAGCGCGCCGGTCGCGGCCAGGTACCAACCCAGGCCGTTGTAGGCAAAGGCCCAGGCGAGGTTGCCGCGCGCGGTCGAGGTTGCCCGTCGGGCGAGGCGCAGCAGATCGGGGAGGGCGCCGACCCCAGCGCGCAAGAGGTGCACGTCCGCGGCGCTGAGGCTGCGCGGGCTCGCGCCCTGGACGGCGACTCCAACGTGCGCAGCAGCCAGGGCGGCGGCGTCGTTGAGCCCGTCGCCCACGAAGACGCAACGCTCCCCCTCGACGAGGCGGACCTTGTCCGCGGGCAAGAGGTCGTGGGCCACGTCCACACCGAGATGCTCCGCGAGGGCGCGCGCGGGCCCCGCCCCGTCACCGGTCAGGATGCGCAGGGGATAGCCCGCCAGGCGCAGGGCCGCGAGGGCAGGTGCAGCCGCGGGGTCGAGCCGCGCCGCGAGGTGGAAGCGGGCGAGGGGCTCGTGCTCCTGGAGCTCGACGACCGTCTCCTCGCCCGCGCTGGGTGCGGCGACCAGGCGCAGGCGGCGTCCGTCGAGCAGGGCCTCGACGCCGCGGCCAGGCAGCACGCGCAGCTCGTCGACCGGCGCCTGCGCAAGTTCACACTCCGCGCGCAGGGCCCTGGCGATCGGGTGCTCGCTGCCGGTCTCGATGCGCGCGGCGAGAAGCAGGGCCTCGGCTTCGGGGAGCGTGAGCGGCTCGATCCGGGTGAGGCGCAGCTCGCCGACCGTGAGCGTGCCCGTCTTGTCGAGGGCGATCGAGCGCGCACCCGCGAGTCGCTCGAGGACGTCGGCGCCGCGAACGAGCATGCCGCGTCGCCAGGCTTCGCCGAGGGCTGTGTGGAAGGCGAGCGGCGTCGCGACGCCGAGCGCACAGGGGCACGAGACGAGGGCGACGGCGAGGGCCGCGAGCACGGCAGGCTCCAGGCCTCGGGACTCCCATACGAGCACGAAGGTGAGCAGCGACAGCAGCACGACGAAGGGCACGAGCAGGGCCGCCACGCGATCCGCGATGCGGGTGTGTCGGCCCGGTTGGTCGAGGGCCTCGCGTAGCAGGCGCTCGACCTCGGCCTGCACGCGCCCGGCGCCGACCGCGGTCGCCTCGAGGTCGAGGGCACCGTCGAGGTTCTGGCTGCCTGCGAGCACGCGCGACCCGACGCCGACGGGCCGCGGCTGCGATTCGCCGGTCAGCGCGGAGGTGTCGAGGAAGGCGCGGCCTGCGAGGACCACGCCATCCACGGGAGCCCACTCGCCCGGTCGCACACGCAGCCGGTCGCCGACGGCGAGGTCGTCGAGGTCGACGGACTCTTCGCCCGTGGCGGTCAGGCGATTCGCGCGCGGCGTGACCTCACGAGCGAGGTCGTCGAGGTGCGCGGACGCTCGCTCCTTGGCGCGCGCGTCGAGCCAGCGCCCGAGCCCGACGAGCACGAGCACCATGGACACCGTCTCGTAGTAGACCTCGCCCGCGCCGCCGAACGTCGACCAGAGCGACGTCGTGAGGGCGGCGCCGACGCCGAGGACCACCAGGCCGTCCGCGCTGAGCCAGCGGCGTCCGTGGGTGACCGCGGAGACGAGCGGCACTCCGAGCAGCGCGACGATCGGCAGGCAGAGCAGCAGCGCGCCCAGCCGGTAGAGCCCGTAGAAGGCCTGGGCCGTCTCGTTCGCGCGCTCGAGGTCGTCGCCGCCGTTGAGGTGGATGCCGTACTGCGCGAGCGAAGCGACCATGACGCCCATGGCCAGGAACGCCGAGAGGACGACCCGTGCCAGCAACCGGTCCGCGCCACCCTCGAGCGCGCCGGAGGTGAACTGGTGCGCCAGGGCGCAGCCCGCGCAGCAGAACCAGGGGCGGTCGCTCTCCCGGGCGAAGCCGCCCGGGAGCTCGCAGTGCGTGCAGCGCACGCCGCAGGACACGTCTACTCCTCGCCCTGTTCAGCCGCGGCCGGCCCGAGGGAGCCGTGCTTCACGAAGTCGGTGACCTGGTAGGTCAACACGTACCACGTGAAGAAGATCAGAAAGGAGAGGTAACCGAGCAGCAGAAACCACGGGACGCCTCCTTCCCCGAAGCGGAAATCGTGTCTCTTGCTGTCGGTTACCTCAGACGTGTTGCGTTGCTCGCTCACCCCCGGTCTCCTTTGCGCTCCGCGCGTTCCTGCTCGGCATAGCGCTCCATCCACTCGTGCTTGATGCCCTCGATGTCCCGGAACTGACCGGTCATGAAGGCCCAGCCGAGCAGCAGCAGGAAGCCAGCGGCGACGAAGCCGTAGATGAGGATGGGGTTGTAGGCAAACCCCGCGATCTCGTCTCTGCGCACTGTGGTGAGGAAGGCGAAGAGCTTGAAGACGAACATGCAGCCACCGACGGTCACGGCGGCGCCGAAGAAGGTCAGCACGACCCGCCGCTTGCGCCGATCGACACGTAGGGCCTGCTCGTTGAGGTCAGTTTGCATCGCGGACCTCCCGGTCGGATCCGAGCCACTGCATGTAGGCGATGATCGCGAAGCCCTCGGCCCTCGGCGTGCCGTCCGGTTCGAACCAGTAGGCGTACGAGGGCATCACGGAGCTGGGGACGACGTCCTTGGGTTCGAAGAAGTGGGCCACGTGCCAGTCGTTGCTGCGCTGTCCGCCCTCGCGCGTGAGGTCCGGTCCAACCCGGCGCGTGCCCCACAGGTGGGGCTGGTTCAAGGCGTTCTGGTACTCCTGTGCGTTCGAGGGGACGCCGAAGCGCTGCTCCTCGTTGGAGACCACGCGGATGTACTGGCTGTGGCAGTGCCAGCAGGCCTGACCAACGTAGAGGTCACGGCCGAGCTGCAAGGCTTCCCGATAGGACTCGGGTCTCACCTCGCCGTAGTGCTCGGCGAACGCCTCGGGGTAGGTGTCCGCAAGGTCACGGAAGTGCGGGTCGATGCGCTCCTCGCGAGTCAACTCGTCCCACCCGCTGAAGTCCATGCCGTGGTAGCGGTCGAGGGTCATCCAGGGGAAGACCAGGCTCAGCAGGAAGGCGATCCCGAAGCAGCCCAGGCCCGCGACGAAGAAGATCGTGTGGAAGCGTTCCATG
>JAQBVH010000518.1 GCA_027623615.1 Planctomycetota bacterium
CCGGGTCGGCCAGCACCAACCACAGACCCGCCACCACCAGACCGACGCGCCGCTCCCAGAGCTGCGTCGCGACCCGCGCCAGGATCCCCGCCGTCGCCACGTGCAGCACCAGTTGCAGGCTCGCGACGCCGAGCAACCCCACGCCGAGCATGCGTCCGATCCCGAGCAGGTAGGGATACAGGGGCGCGGCGAAGAAGGGGGCGTCCCCCACCCACTCGCCGCCTGCCACGCGACCACCCCAGTCCCAGTAGTACTCGGCGTCGTTGCTCGGCACGCGACCGTAGGGGCTGGCCAGGTTGCCCCAGAACACGAGCACGTGAATCACGAGCCCGGCGGCGAGCAAGCACAGGAGCGGCTTGTCGAGCGAGCGCCTCACGGCTTGCGCGGCGTGGAGGCGCTGACGCCCTGGCCCTGGGTGAGCGTGTGCAGTTGGCCGGCTGCAAGCTCGCCGATCGACATCTCGCTGCCGTCGGGCCAGCGTACGCTGACGCCCTCGAGGGTCGTCGCCTCGCCGAGCCCGAACGTGGGCCGCAGGTCGCCGGTCGAGAGGAAGCCGCTCCCCGCGCCGATCGTGTGCACGAGGTGCCTCGCGCCGACGCGCCCGCGCACCACGGCGCCGATCGCGTCACGGTTGCGGCCGCTCCCGATCAGGTTGAGGGCGAGGCTGCTCCCCACCTCGGACTCGTTGACCAGCAGGGTCGGCGGCCCGTCCAGGTTGCCGACGAGCACGTCGAGATCACCGTCGCCGTCGACGTCCCCCGCGGCGCTGCCGCGGCTCGCCGCCAGCACGGCCATGCCCGGTCCTCCTCCTCCCGTGGGCACCCGGAAGCGACCGGCGCCCTCGTTCTCGAAGAGCTGGTTCTCCTGGCGATAGGCGGTCTGACGACCGAGCTCATCCACCTGGGGGAAGACGTGGCCGTTCGCGACGAACAGGTCCGCGTCCCCGTCGGCGTCGAAGTCCTCGAAGAGCGCGGCCCAACCGAGGCTCGCGAGGGTGACGCGGTACAGCCCCGAGGGCGCGGTCACGTCACGGAACTGGTCGCCGGCGCCGCGCTGGTAGAGGGTGAAGTAGTCCTCGGAGAAGTTCGTGACGTAGAGGTCCTCGCGTCCATCTCCGTTCGCGTCTCCGACGGCGACGCCCATGCCCGCTTGCGGGTCGCCCGAGACGCTCAGTGCGACGTGGCACTGCTTGGCCACGTCCACGAAGCCCTTGCCCTCCTGGTTGTGCCAGAGCAGGTTCGGCGTCGAGTCGTTGGCCACGTAGAGGTCGAGCCAGCCGTCCCCGTCCCAGTCGAAGGTGACGACCTGGAACGAGAAGAACGCGACCGCGTCGATACCCATCTCCGTCGAGACGTCGCTGAAGCTCCCGTCGTCCTCCTGGCGGTAGAGCGCGTCGGGTTGGGCCTCGAGGCCCAGCGGACCGAAGTAGACCTTCAGGCCGAAGAAGTCCTGGGGTTTGCGCGCCGCGGCCGCGCGGTCCAGCTCGATGTGGTTGGCGACGTAGAGATCGAGGTCCCCGTCGCGGTCGTAGTCGAACCATGCCGCGCCGGTGCTCCAGCGCGGGTCGTCCACGCCGAGCTCCGCGGCCACGTCCTCGAAGCGTCCGTCGACGTTGCGGTAGAGCCGGTTCGCCCCGCGGTTGGTCACGTACAGGTCCGTGTCGCCGTCGCCGTCGACGTCCCGGGCGAGCGCGCCGTAGCTCCAATCGGCGTGGGTGAAGCCGGCCTCCTCGGTCGCCTCCACGAAGTGCCCCTCCCCGTCCCCGCGGAAGAAGGCGTTCGGCGCGCCGTTGCCCGCGGCGTCACCGCCGTTGCACAGGTATGCGTCGAGGTCCCCGTCGCCGTCCGCGTCGAACAGGGCGACGCCGGCGCCGAAGGACTCATCGATCGTGCGGTTGTCGGCGCTGCCGTTGCGGTGGACGAAGGCGTCCAGTCCGCTGGCGGTCGTGCCGTCGCTGAAGTGCAGGCGCGAGGGAGGGGGCGGCGCTTCCGCGGGGGCCGAGCCTGCGCCTGCGCCGCACGAGCATGCCCCTCCGCCGTAGGCCGCGAGGGCGAGGAGGGGCAGCAGCCAGCGCTTCACTGTCCACTCCCCAGCGCGTCGAGGAGCTCCTGCGCTGGCTCGAAGCCCGGCGCGACCACGAGCGCCGCCTCGCACGCGCGCACCGCCACGTCGCCGTGCCCGAGCTTCTGCGCGGCCCGCGCCAGGGCCACCTGGGCCGCC
The DNA here is from genome assembly GCA_027623615.1 of Planctomycetota bacterium. Lineage (GTDB taxonomy): Bacteria > Planctomycetota > UBA1135 > UBA1135 > JALWOP01. The sequence continues at coordinate 2,221 of JAQBVH010000518.1, forward strand.
GGGTCATGCGGATTCGCCTGCACCGCCCTGCGCAGGCCCGCGTACTCCTGCTCGAGCGACCAGAGGAACTCGTAGCGCAGGTTGGCCTGCTCGGCCTCCTCGGTCGCGCCGCGCAAGCGCAGGAGGTGCGCGAGGCGAAACCAGGCGAGGGTCTCCTGCTCGCGCAGCCGCGTCGCCTCCCGGTAGCGCGCTTCAGCGGCCTCGAGCTCGGAGAGGTCTTCGAGCACACGCCCGAGGTCGACCAGCAGCGCAGCGTCCTCGACGCCGAGCTCGAGGGCACGCTCGAGGCGCCTCCGCGCCAGCGCAACCTCGCCTTCGCCGTGCAGGAGCTTGCCGAGCCGCCAATGCGCTTGCCCGTGGGTGCCGTCGCAGGCGACCGCGGCCTCGTAGTGCGCCCGCGCCGCGACGGGGTTCCCGTGGGCCTCGCGCGCGACGCCTGCGTAGTAGTGGTGCTCGACCTTGGTCGCGTCGAGGCGCGCAGCCTCCTCGAGGAGCTGGAGCGCGCGATCGAGGCGCTCCTGGCTGGGCTGACTTGCGAGCAGGACTTGCTGGCCGCGCCCTCTCTGGAACGCCTCCGCCGCCGCGGTCGCGTCGAGGGCCTCGGGGGTTTCGACCTCGGCGTCGGGCGTGCAAGCCATGAGGCCGAGGGTCAGGAGCAGCGCAGAAGAACGGGTCAGCATGGCCGGGCGGGGATCCTACCCGGATACGCACGAATCCCCAGCCCGTGAGTCCCAGGAAGGGCCAAGCCGGCGGTCTCAGCGGCGGCCGACCAGGGAGACCACGACCGCGCCGAGGAGCACGAGCCCGAGCGTCGTCGCCATCGCGAGCAGGTAGGTGCCCCGCAGGGCGCGGCCGGTCGTCGCCGTATCCTTCTCGATGGTGCGCACGACCTCGAGCACCCCGCGCACGTCCCCGAGCTCCCAGTCGTTGCGCGGGGTCTGGGGGTGGTGGTTGTGGCAGCGCAGGCAGCTCTCTTCCATGCGCCGCGCCTTCGCGAGTCGCACGGCAGGACGTCCGAGGTAGAGCCCATCCTCGACGTAGGTCCGCTCCGGGTTCGCGCGCAGGGCCGCGAGCGCGCGGCGCTCGAAGTCGTCGCGCGGTCCCCCATCGGTGCGCCAGGGGAAGGGCTCGTCGCTGTAGAGGCGCACCCACACGCCGGAGCCCAGTCCGCCGATGCGCTCGCCCGCGGTGATCGTGAAAGTCGCCGGCAGGGGCAGCGCGCCGTCGGTCGTGGCCCACTCGTGGGTGATGGGCACGTCGTCGGGGTCGAGCCTGTCGACCAGCTCGGAGTAGAACTCGTTGACCTCCTCGAGCACCTGCGCCTGGAGCTCGGCGCTGTGGCGCGCGGTGCTCCACACGAGCCCGTCGGTGAGCCGCGCGAGGTAGGCCCAGCCGACGGCCGAGCCAAGGACCACGGCGAGCACGACCGCCGAGGCGAGCGGGTTGCGCCGCACCCAGCGGGCGAGGCGCACGACCCGCCCGAGGGGTCGCGCCGCGACAGGCTCGCCGGCGAGGAAGCGGCGCAGATCCTGGGCCAAGTCCTTGGCGCTTGAGTAGCGGTCCTGGGGGTCGCGCGCCATGGCCTTGAGG
>JAQBVH010000519.1 GCA_027623615.1 Planctomycetota bacterium
GGTCGGGGGGGGCGCGCGTCTTCGTGTGGATCGGACGCTGAGTGGGTGCCGGTCTTCGCCTCCGGACCCCGCCGGTCCCCCCTACCGCCCGCCAGGCCCCGAGCGCCCAGCCTACTTGTCCCCTGCTTCAGCTCTCCGTCTTCGGCGCTCGCAGCGCACTGGCCACCAGCGTGACTATGGTGAGGGGTTGCTATCGATACCGTCCGAACCACTCCAGGATGCACAGCACCTTCGCGATCATGTTCGACGGCCTGGCCGTGATGCCGTGGCTGGCCTCGGGGATGCGCACGAAGGCCGTGTCGATGCCGCGCAGCTTGAGGGCCTGGTAATACTGCTCCGACTCGCTGATCGGGGTGCGGTAGTCCGCCTCGCCCGTGAGGAGCATCGTCGGAGTGGTCACGTTGCCGACGAGCGACAGGGGCGAGCGCTTCCAGTAGTGCTCGTGGTGGTCCCACGGGTAGCCCGGGAACCACCAGCGCCAGAAGAAGTTGTACGCGTCGGAGGTCAATGCGAAGGAGATCCAGTTGATGACCGGCTTGGCGACGACCGCGGCCGCGAAGCGATCCGTGCGGCCCACGATCGTCGCGGTCAACACGCCGCCGCCGCTGCCGCCGGTCACGAAGAGCCGCGACCCGTCGAGCCACTCCTCCGCGGCGACGGCGTCGACGACCGACATGAGGTCGTCGTAGTCCTCGCCCGGGTAGTTGTGGTGGATCAGGTTGGCGAACTCGTCGCCGTAGCTCGTGCTCCCGCGCGGGTTGGAGTAGACGACCACGTAGCCCGCGGCAGCGAAGAGCTGGACCTCCATCGCGAAGCGGGCGCCGTAGTTCTGGAAGGGTCCGCCGTGGATCTCCAGCAGGAGCGGGTAGCGCTGCGCCGGATCGAACCCGGGCGGCTTGGCGACCCAGTAGTGCACCTCACGGCCCCCCGCACTCGAGGTGCACGTGTGCTCGCTCACCTGCGCCAGGGTGCGGTTGTCCAGGAGGTCCCGGTTCAGGTGCGTCAGCAGGCGCACGTCGTCCCCCTCGAGCACCGCCACGTCCGCCGGACGCTGCGGCGTGTTGTGGGTGAAGACCACGCGGTCTCCGCGGGTGGTGAACGAGCCGCTCCCGTAGGGTCGACCGAGGCTCGTGCCGCCCACGCCCGACGCCAGGTCCTCGACCTTGCCGTCGAGGCTGACGCGCGCGATCTTCGTCGTGCCACGGTCGTCGTAGGACACGAACACCCCGCGACCGTCCGCCGTCCAGCGCGGCGAGCCCACGGAGCGGTCCAGGCCCGAGGTCAGGCAGCGCACCTCGCCGCCATCGAGGCGCCGGATGTAGAGGTCGTCCCCCTGGTAGCCGCGGAACTGCTCGTCGTGCCCGGTCCAGGCCAGCCATACGCCGTCCGGGCTCAGGGCCGGCGAGCCGTCCGGACCAAAGCGCTTGGTCAGCGCCGTCAGCTCGCCGGTCGCGACCTCGATCGCGTAGACCTCACTGTCGGTCGGCTCCTGCTCCTTGTCCTCGCGGCGGTTCGCGGAGCAGAGCAGCTGCTCCCCGTCCGGCGTCCAGACCAGCGGGCCAGCGTGGTCGTACGCGCCGCTAGTGAGCTGGCGCGGGGTGCCGCCCTCGGCGGGGATCACGAACACGTGGCTGTTGGAGGGCTCGAGGTACCCCGCGCCGTCCGCGCGGTACTTCAGCTCGGTGATCACGATCGGCGGCGGCGCCCAGGTCGCGCCCTCGGGCCGACTCGGCATCGTCACGAAGGGCTCGCAGGGCGCGTCGACCGACATGCTGAAGGCGAGCCACTTGCCGTCCGGCGACCAGCTCAAGCTGCTCGGGCCCGACTGCAGCCGGGTGATCGGCGCGGTCTCGCCCGTGTCCGTCCAGCGCAGCCAGATCTGCCCGCCGCTCAGGAACGCCAGCCGGTCGCCGGTCGGGGACCAACGCGGTGAGATGGCCCGGCCCGAGCTCGTCCAGGGTCGGTGGTCGCGGCCGTCGTAGCTCACGAACCAGAGGTCGGCCCGGGTCCGGTCGGTCAGCGCGTCCATGCCGCCGCGCACGTAGACGACGCCGTCACCGTGGGGCGAGGGGCGCGGGTCGGAGGCCCACTCCAGCTCGAAGACGTCCATGGGTTCGAGGACGGGCGGGGCGTCCTGAACAGCGGGCAGGGCCCCGAGCAGGCTGGCGATCAGGGTGGCGTTCATGCGCACAGGGTAAGGCCAGGCGCCCGCCCCGACCCGTTCGTTCCTGGTCAGTCAGCGCCCGGATCAGCCCGGCGGCGCGGGTCCCGGCTCCTCCGCGTCCGGGTTGGGCGCGGGCAGCTTGGCGCCCAGGCGCTCGAGGTGCAGGAAGAGGCGCGCCTGCATCTTCTGCGCGCGCTGCGACCTCTCGAGCGCGAGGTCGGTCGTCTCGCCGGGGTCCTCCTCGAGGTCGTACAGCTCGACCGCGCCGGTCGCGTACTGGTGGATCAGCTTCCAGCGGCCCTCGCGCAGCACCGAGTAGGGGCTCAGGCGGCCGCCCCACCAGTAGTGGGGGAAGTGCCAGATGAGCGGCCGCTCTGCGGGCGCCGCGCCTCCCAGCAGCAACGGGCTCAGGTCGACGCCGTCGACGACATGGCCCTCGGGCAGGGCGGCGCCGACGAGCGAGGTGAGGGTCGGCACGAGGTCCGTGCCGACGAACGGGGTGGTCTGGTCGACCCGACCCGCCGCGATGCGCTCTGGCCAGCGCACGATCAGCGGGACCCGCAGGCCGCCCTCGTAGGGGAAGCCCTTGCCGCGCCGCAGCGGCGCGTTCTCGGTCGCCTTGAAGTGGGTCGCGCCGCCGTTGTCCGAGGTGAACACGACGATCGTGTCCTCGCTCAACTCGAGTCGCTCGAGGGCGTCGAGGATGCGGCCCACGGCGTCATCGACCTTCTCGAGCATGGCTCCGTACACGGGCTCCCGGCGGCCGCGGTCCGGCCTGTCCTCGTAGCGCGCGACGAGCGCCTCGGGGGCCTGGAGCGGGCTGTGCACGGCGTAGGGCGCGTAGTGCAGGAAGAACGGCCGCGCCGCGTTCGCTTCGAGGAACGCCACACACTCGTGCGCTTCCCGGTCGGTCAGGTACTCACCCTGCTTGCGCGGCGGCAGCCCCTCGAGCCCGTCCGGGAAGCTCTTGTTGGCGAAGGGGTCGAAGTAGCTCGGAGGCGAGCCGACCTGGAAGCCGCCGAGGTTCTCGTCGAAGCCCTGCTCGGTCGGTAGGTGACCCTTGGGCCCCAGGTGCCACTTGCCGACGTGCGCGCTGGTGTACCCCTGCGCGGCGAGCAGCTCGGCGAGGGTGAGCTCGCCCTCGTCGAGCCAGGCCCGGTTGATGGGAGTCAGGAGCGGTCGACCCTGGGGCGGATCGAAGCCCTCGAGGTGCGCGTCGAGCGCGAGGGCGCGCACGGCTTCGGCCGAGCTGTGGTGGATCCAGTCGGTGATGCCGACGCGCGCAGGGTGGCGCCCGGTCAACAGGGCCGCCCGTGAGGGCGAGCACACTGCGCACGCGGCGTAGCCCTGGACGAAGCGCGTGCCCTCGGCCGCGAGCTGGTCCATGCGGGGCGTCGCGTAGAAGCTCGTCGTGCCCGCGCAGCCCATGTCCGACCAGCCCATGTCGTCCACGACGATCACGACGAGGTTGGGGGGGCGGCGGTCGGAGTCCTGACCGAGGGCGAGCGGAGTCAGCAAGAGGGCCCAGAGCAGCACACGCATCATCGCTACATGCTAGTGGACTCACGCCGAGGGCGAGCCCTACGAAAAGACCCCGGACCGAGGTCCGGGGTCTTGTTGGATCGGGGCTCGATCCGGGG
>JAQBVH010000520.1 GCA_027623615.1 Planctomycetota bacterium
TTGCGAGGCTCTTGCCAATTGGAGGCTTGCGCGGAGCGTTTCGACCGGTACTGTCCGAGACATGCCTACGACGCGACACGCGCCGTAGCTCCGCAGAGCCCCCGACGGGAGAGCGTCCGATGATCACCACCTGGAACCAAGTCGACCCCATCGACACCGCCTAGAGCGAGTCCAGCCACGGTATCCAACCCCGTCGGTACGAGGCCCGCTCCCTGGAGCGGGCCTCGCGCATTCTCGACCTCGCCAGCGCAGTCCTCCGCTCAGTTCGCACCCGCGCAGTAGATCGCTGGTGCACCCACTTCACTCCGGCGAGGGACGAGAACCACGGTGCGTTCCCCCTCGGAGACTCTCTGGAGCCTGGTCGGCCGACAGCGCCTGCGATTCGGAAGCGCGGTCGTCGCCATGCTCCTTACCCAGGCGCACCTCTTCGCCGTACCCCTGGTGCCGCGCGCCGCCATCGACCTGCTCGTCGATGGCGCGCCGACCGGCTGGTTGGCCGCCGGGGCCCCCGCCTGACACGCTTGGGGCTCCCCGGTCGGGGGGGCCCCTACTCCCTCCGTCCCCGGCGGGTCAGACCGACGAGGATGACCAGCCAGAGCGAGATCTCGATCACCCAGGTCGTTGGCTCGCCGAGGCGCTTGCCGATCGCGGGCACGAGTCGCGCGCCGACATAGCCGAGCACACCCACCAGGCCCGCGAGGGCGATGCGCTTGCCAGCGTGGAGGTCATGATCGCGCCGCACGGCGAGGAGGAGGCCTGCCGCCGCCACGAGGAACAGCCCGCCCAGGAGTACGACGCGCATCCAGGCATGGGGGCCCTTCAGCCTGTGGCGCGGGTCGATGCGGACCACGAGCTCCTGGCCCAGCTGGTGCAGCGCGATCTGCAGATCGACCGCCTTGTCCAGGACGACGACGCTGCAGGCGAGGGCGATCACGAACCATCCGGCGCGCAGCCCCTTCCCCGCGCTCATCCCGCGGGCGCAGGCGAGCAGGGTCGGCAGCGCCCAGAGCGCGATCTCGAACCAGAGCAGACCGCCCTGCTCCTGGGCGGGCAGGGCGGCGAACACGGTCGAGGGCGGCACCTACTGGAACAGGATCTCGAGACCGTCCGTGAAGTTCGAGGTAGGGGTCGGGTTCACGTCCCGGAACCAGCACTGGAAGGACCAGGTCTCACCGGGCATCACCTGCGCGGGCGGATTGACGGGGATCGCGCTCAGGTTGACGGAGATCGTGACCTCGCCGCCGGGGCCGCTGTTCTGGATCTGCGTGACGAAGCGGCCGACCGTGCCGCCGAGGCAGAGGTTGCCCTGACTGCCACCGGGGAAGGCCACGAAGTCCTGGGTCTGGCTGGCCAGGAAGTAGGCGAACTGATTCGCCGGCAACTGGTCGGCGGTCAGGGTCAGGAAGTTGTCGCCGGCGACGTCGCTTCCGAATCCAAAGATCGCGGCGGCCGAACCCGTGGAGTTCAGATTGGCCGGCGTGCAGTAGTTGCCGCCGACCGGGCCACCGCCGCCATCGAGCTTCACGAGCTGGAACCCGTTGAGCGCGCCGGAGTTGTTCGGCTGCGGTCCGTCCCCCATCGCGATCACCGTGAAGCTGCCATCGGTGACCGTCACGAGGTGCCGGCAGTAGGTGTTGCCCTCGAAGTGTCCACCGGGCCACGGGCCGCCGACGACCTTCGCGGGATCGACCGAACCGAGCACCTCGATGCGAGTCATCTGACCGCCGGATGGGTCGGAGGCGTAGGTGAACAGCTCGTACTCACCCGGCTGCAAGCCTGCGAAGGACCAGGTGACCGGCACGTCCAGGTTCGGCAGCCACTGGAAATCCTCCATCAGCTCCTGATCGCCGGAGCTGGTGATGACGCTCGGCCAGACGTTGACCCAGCTGCCGTTGTCGCTCTCGAGCGTCGCGCCAGGCTGGCCACCGGAGAGGTCGACCAGGGTCTGCAGCCCGAACGGATCCTCGAAGGGCATCCACTGGCCGAACTGGTCCGCGGCCGCGCCATAGGTGGGCGGCGGCTCGGGAGCCAGGATCAAGTTCGGGCCGACGTCGATGTTGAACGACTGGGCCAGGGCGGGGACGGTCAGGACGAGGGGGAGGGCATAGCGAAGCGGTCGCATGCCAACATCATGCCAGGCCCGGCACGGCCTGGTCGGTCCCAAAACCGCAAGGCGTGCGGAGGCCACCCTACTGGCCACCCTACTGGCCGTGGATCGCCAATCCAGCCGCGGTGAAGAGCCCGCTGACCGCCGGTTCCACGGCGCTGCTGGTGGTGAACCCCCGCTGGTCGCTGTCCCCCATGTGGACGTGGACGTAGTTGCACGCGTAGCAGATGACGAGGTCGACCCTCGTCCCGTCCTCGGTCACCACGCGCACGCCGTGGCGCGGCTCCCAGCACTTGGCCTGGGAGGCCTTGCTGCGCACCCCCTCCGCGATGTAACGCAGGACGGCCTCCCCGTCCCCGGCGCCCGCGGTCGCTTGTCCAAGGACGACGAAGCCATGCAAGCGCGTCACGTCCGTGGCACCCTCGTCCTCGTCTGGATGCAAGGCGTAGAGTTCAACCGTGCTGGCCGCGTTCAGAGCGGCGTCGATGTCCGCGGCGAAGGTGGCGGGGATCGGCCCGGCGCCGGCCGCCGGAGACGGCGCACCTCCCTGACTCTCTTCTGAGCTACAGCTGGCGAGGACGAACAGGAGTAGGAGGGGAAGGCGCTGGAGCATGTTGGCTCGCAGAGGGTTGAGGCGCACCTTGTTTGGGGGCGCAGTGCGCCGCGTTTCACTCAGCGTCCCTGGATGCGCAGCCCCACCGTGCCGAACACCCGATCGACCCCGGGCTGCACACCCTCGATCGTGGTGTGGTTCTCCTGCCCCCTCGGACCGTGCACGTCGAGGGACAGGCACTCGTAGCAGATCACGAAGTCTGCCGCCTGGCCGCCCCTGGTGACGTGCAGGCCGTGGCGCGGGTTGAAGCAGGCGGCGACCATCCCGTCGCTCTTCTGGATGCCGCGCTTCACAAGGCCGATCAGCGCCGTTCGCTGAGCGTCCTCGTCGAGGGCGGCCGCGTCGATGACCTCGTAACCGTGGAACACCCGGCCCTCCGTGGTCGCGCCCGCCATCAGCGGCAGCGGGTCGAGGGTCAGCAACTCGAAGGAGTCCGGCCCCGCCAGGATCTCCTCCACCGCGGCATCGAAGACCGGGTCGGACGGACTGCCCGAGGACGAGCAGGCCGCGAGCAGCAGCGACAGCGAGGCGAACAAGGCGCGGATCATCGGGAGTCTCCTCTACGTTCGATCTCTTGGGCGAGCCAGCGGGCCTCACGGTGCTTGGCCTGGATGGCGGGTAGCTCGGTCTCGGCGAGGACGACGATGCGCCGAACTCCCTCGGTGTCCGGACCGCGGTAGATCACCGCGTCAGCGGGGTACACACGACCATCGTCGACCGGAGCCTCCCCCGCCGCGATCCGAGGCTGTCCGAACTTCATCAGACCGACGTTGACCTCGAGCACGAGGGCCTGCAGCGCCGTCCGCAGCTGGTCGAGGCCCTGCCCTCCATGACGCGCGGTCATGCGCTCGTGAAACACGTCCTCGGCCAGGCGCGCGGTCCGGTTCGACCCGGCCGGGGAGATGGGTGCGGAGTCGGCCGGGTCCGCGGTCGCGACCTTGGCCTCGGCTGGAGTCACCGGCTCGCGCCCGGCGGGCTCACCCTCGACCTTGGCCGCCCCGGGCCCGAGGGCGAGCCAGAGCACCAGGCCGGAGACGATGGCGAGCGCGAGCACCAGACCGAGGGGCCGAGACATGCC
>JAQBVH010000521.1 GCA_027623615.1 Planctomycetota bacterium
ACCGGCTCCCAGTCGCTCGAGAGCACCTCGCTCAGGTAGGCCTGGATGGCGGGGCCGCCGCGGTCCTCGTACTCGCCGCGGCTGGCGCGGTCGCTGACGGTCAGGATGCCGATTCTGGCGCTCATCGCGCGAGCCACCCCGCGGCGGCGGGGGCGAAGTAGGTGAAGATCAGGTCCGCGCCTGCGCGGCGGATGCCGACCAGGCTCTCGAGGGCGGCCGCCTCGAGGTCGAGCCAACCGCTCTGGGCCGCGGCGTGCAGGGCGAGGTACTCGCCCGAGACCTGGTAGGCAGCGACGGGCAGGTTGGTCGCCTCGCGCACGTCGCGCACGATGTCGAGGTAGGGCCCGGCGGGCTTGACCATGACCATGTCCGCGCCCTCGGCCTCGTCGAGCTCGAGCTCGCGTAGGGCCTCGCGGCAGTTGCCCGGGTCCATCTGGTACGTCCGCTTGTCGCCGGCCTTGGGCGCCGAGTCGAGGGCGCCGCGGAAGGGACCGTAGAAGGCCGAGGCGTACTTGGCGGTGTAGCTGAGGATCGAGACCTCGCTGAAGCCCTCGCCGTCGAGGGCGGCGCGGATCGCGCCCACTCGCCCGTCCATCATGTCGCTCGGGGCGATCACGTCGGCGCCGGCCCGGGCCTGGGTCAGGGCCTGCTCGCACAGGACCGCGACCGTCTCGTCGTTCAGGATGCGGCCGTCCGGGGCCACGATCCCGTCGTGCCCGTCCGAGCTGTAGGGGTCGAGGGCCACGTCCGTGATCAGGCACAGGTCCGGGCAGGCCGCCCGCAGCCGGCGCAGGGCCTCGGGGATCAACCCGTCCCCGTTGCGCACTTCCCGGCCGTCCGAGGTCTTCAAGGCGTCCTCGATCTTGGGGAACAGGACCACGGCCCGCACCCCCAGATCCCAGGCCCGCCGGGCCTCGGTCACCAGACCGTCGAGGCTCCACCGGGTCTGGCCGGGTAAGGACTCGAGCGCAGTATCGACCCCGTCTGCGTGCACGAAGAGGGGGTACACCAGGTCGGCCGCCGAGAGGGTCGTCTCCCGGCACAGGTCCCGAATGGCAGCGGACTTACGGTTGCGGCGGGGGCGGTGGAGGGGCATGGGCTGGCAGCCATCCTAGCCGGGCGTCGGGCGGTGTCCAACGAGGCCGGCCTTCACACCGAGAGTTGGTAGGGGCCCCGGGTCCGTGCTAGAACCTCGCCCCGTCCAGGCCCCACGCGCCACCGACGACATATCCAATGACCAAATATCTCGTCATCGTCGAGTCACCGACCAAGGCCAAGACCCTCAAGAAGTACCTGGGCAAGGACTTCCTGGTCGAGTCGAGCATCGGCCACATCCGCGACCTCCCGGCCCGGGCCTCCGAGGTGCCTGCCTCCCACAAGGGTCTCAAGTGGGCCAATCTGGGGGTCAACGTCGATGAGGAGTTCGCGCCCCTGTACGTCGTCCACCCCGACAAGAAGAAGAAGATCACAGAGCTGAAGGCCATGCTCAAGCAGGTCGAGGTGCTCCTGCTCGCGACTGATGAAGACCGCGAGGGCGAGGCGATCAGCTGGCACCTGGTCGAGGTGCTCAAGCCCAAGGTGCCCACGAAGCGCATGGTTTTCCACGAGATCACCAAGCCCGCCATCTTGGCCGCGGTCCAGGAGACGCGCGAGATCGACGAACACCTGGTCAACGCCCAGGAGACCCGTCGCATCATCGACCGCCTGTTCGGCTACGAGGTCTCGCCGATCCTGTGGCGCAAGATCGCCCCGGGTCTGTCCGCCGGCCGCGTGCAGAGCGTGGCCGTACGCATCCTGGTCGAACGCGAGCGCGCACGCATGCGCTTCAAGACCGCGCAGTACTGGGACCTGGTCGCCACCTTCGCGACCCAGGGCGGCGGCAGCTTCGAGGCCACGCTCGTGTCCCTGGACGGCACACGCCTGGCGGGCGGCAAGGACTTCGACCCGGACACGGGCAAGCTGAGGCGCGACGACGTCCACCTCCTGGACGAAGCCGGGGCGCGCAGCCTGCTCGCGGCGATGAAGACGGCCACCTTCTCGGTGGTCTCCGCCGAGGAAAAGCCCTTCAGCCGTACGCCGTCGCCGCCGTTCACGACCTCGACCCTCCAGCAGGAGGGCAACCGCAAGCTGCGCTTCGACGCCAAGCGCACGATGCGTGCTGCGCAGCGGCTGTACGAGAACGGCTACATCACCTACATGCGGACGGACTCGGTGGTCCTCTCGGCGACCGCCCTGGACCTGACCCGCGGCGAGATCGCGCGCACCTATGGGGACGAGTACCTGCCCGACGCCCCGCGCACCTACAAGAACACCGTCGCCAACGCCCAGGAGGCCCACGAGGCCATCCGCCCCGCCGGCGACACGATCGCCCCGGTCGAGGAGATCGCCAGGAAGCTCGGCGCGGACGAGTCCAAGATCTACGACCTGATCTGGAAGCGCACCATCGCCTCCCAGATGAAGGACGCCCACGGCCGGCGCATGACCCTCAAGGTCGGCTCGGCGGGCACGGACCAGGTCGCGATCTTCCAGGCCGGCGGCAGCGTGATCGACTTCCCCGGCTTCCTGCGCGCCTACGTCGAAGGCGCGGACGACCCCGAGCAGGCCCTCGCGGATCGCGAGACCCTGCTGCCGCCGGTGAGCGAGGGCGAGAGCGTCCAGCCCGGCGACGACCTGTCGGCCGAGGAGCACAGGACCTCGCCGCCCGCGCGCCTGACCGAGGCGACGCTGGTCAAGGCGCTCGAAGAGGGCGGCATCGGCCGACCCTCGACCTACGCCTCGATCATCGACACGATCCAGCGCCGGGAGTACACGTTCAAGAAGGGCTCAGCGCTCGTCCCCAGCTTCACCGCCTTCGCGGTGGTGAGCCTGATGGAGGTGCACCTGACTCACCTGATCGACCCCGAGTTCACTCGGCGCATGGAGGATCGCCTCGACGCGATCAGCCGCGGCGAGCAGGAGCGGCTTGCGTACCTGAACGAGTTCTACAACGGCAACGGGGTCATGGGCCTCAAGCCCTTGCTCGAGGACAAGGCGGCGGACATCGACCCGCGCACCGTGTGCTCGATCCCCCTCGGCCAGGACGAGCACGGCGTGCCGATCATCGTGCGCGTCGGACGCTACGGCCCCTTCCTGCAGCGGGACGAGGACACGGCGCCGATCCCGGACCAGACCTGCCCCGACGAGCTCACGATCGAGGCGGCCACGGCCCTGCTCGACGCGGCGCTGAAGGGCGACGAGCCCCTGGGGACGCACCCCGAGGAGAACCAGCCGATCTTCCTGAAGACCGGGCGCTTCGGTCCCTACCTGCAGCTCGGCGAGCCTGACCCCGACGACAAGAAGAGCAAGCCCCAGCGGGCTTCCTTGCTCAAGGGCATGACCCCCGAGGACGTGACCATCGAGGTGGCGGTCCAGCTCCTGTCCCTGCCGCGCACGGTGGGTCAGGACCCGGACGGGGTCGACATCCAGGCCTTCAACGGTCGCTACGGCCCGTACATCAAGCGCGGAGACGACACCCGCAGCCTGGGACCGGACGACAACCTTCTGACGCTCACCCAGGAGCGCGCCTTGGCGCTCCTGGCGGAGGAGCGCAAGGGCCGCGGCTTCCGCCAGCAGGCCAAGCCGATCAAGGTCTTCGCCGCCGACGAGGCGCCGGAGCAGGAAGGGGTCGAGTTCAAGGTCCTCGAGGGGCGCTATGGACCCTACGTGACCGACGGCACCGTCAACGCCTCCTTGCCCAAGACGATCGAGGACGCGACGACCCTGACCATCACCCACGCCCTCGAGCTCATTGAGCGCG
>JAQBVH010000522.1 GCA_027623615.1 Planctomycetota bacterium
AGGAAGACGACCGCGAGGACGAGGACCAGAGCCAAGAGGGCGATCGTGAGCTGCGTGGGCTTCATGGCGAACCTGGTGGGGGGAGGCGCAGGGGCGCCTGAGGTTTCCTCGAACGACCACCTGTTACGTGGCGACCACGCGCGGTGAATCGTTCGCGCAATCTGGACTTTTGAGGGCGACTGCGCGCCTTCGGTTCGGTCATTCCCCTCCGAAAGCCTCTTCGGCGGCGCGCAAGAACCCCATCCCGTCCTCCGGTCCCGCGCCCGCCTGCCGCAGGTCCGGGTTCTCCGCGTACATCCGCCGCAGGGAATCTTCGATGCCTGCATCTCCGCCGCTGAAGGCTTCGATCAGGGCGCGCTTGCGGCGCACGAGGTCCTGGCCAGTCGGCCCGGTGGGGTCGCGGCCTTGTTCCGCCGCGGCCTGGGCGTCCGCGTAGAGCTGGGCCCAGTCGTCCTGGGCCTGGCGCATCCCGTCCTTGCCGACCTGGTCGCGCCGTCTGGCGAGGGCCTCGAGTTGCTCGGGGGTGTAGTACTTCTCGAAGTGTGCTTCGAACTGGTTCATCGTCGTGATCGTGTCGAGGAGGTCGTCGAGGGCGGGCGTCTGCTCCGCCCGCAGGGTCTCGCTCAGGTAGCTGAGGCGGTCGACGAGGACGCGCGTCTCGGCGAGGTGCTCAACCGCGCGCCTGTAGTCGCACGAGCGCGTCGAGGGGCGCCTGGTCCGAGGAGTCGAGTAGCGCCGCGATCTCCAGTCGTGCGCGACAGGCTCGGTTTCGCCGAGGAGGTCCTTGGTGCGGGCTCGAGAGAGGATCGGAGTGAGTTGCGCTGGGAGGCCAGATTGTGGCAGTACGAAGAGGTCGATCTCGACGGAGCGCAGGGCCAAGTCCTCCAGGTCCGCGAGCACCTGACCGACCTGGTCATGGACGTGCCTTGTGGCTCGGATCTCGAGCAGGCCCAGCCGGTCGGTGAGCTCAGCCTGCTCCCACTCCGATCCGATGCACTCGAGCGTGCAATCGTCCCAGTCCCAGCTGCCCGCTCCGATCCATGTTCGCTCCTCGAGGTCGATGTCGTACCCGTCCGGCTCGGACTGGTCGAGGAACGTCGTCTGCATGGGAAGGGCGAGATGGACACCGATCGTCCGGTCGAGCACGTCCTGGCCCAACCCCCGAGCGTCGAAGATGCGGGTCGTCACGTCGTCCTGCGCTGCACACGGCAGGCAAGCCAGCAGCGAGCAAGCTGCGGTGCGCCAGAGCATGGGTCCTCCTCGGTGCCTCGCCCTCGACGAAGCAGATCCACGGTTGTCGGCCTGGCGCGCTCTACCGGCTGGGGCACCTGGAGCAACCCTACAGCCCCGAACGTCGGCGCGGCGGCGCTGGCGGAGGTCCCGCGCGCCGACAGCGAAACTCCCCGGCACGGCCACCTGGGCGCGGTTACCATGCCGCGCCATGTCCGCCGCCGTGCCTCCCAAGATCCTCCAGGGTCTCGTCCGAGACCTGCACCATGTCGCGATCGCGGTGCCGGACCTGGCCGGTGCGCGCGAGCTGTACGAGGGCGCGCTCGGCCTGACCGCGACCGAGATCGAGCACGTCCCCGACCAGCAGGTCAACGTGCTCGTGCTCTTCGCGGGCACCCAGCGCATCGAGCTGGTCGAGCCGGCCGCGGAGGACTCGCCCATCTCGAAGTTTCTCGCCAGGCGCGGCGCAGGCCTGCACCACCTGGCCTGGCGGGTGGACGACCTCGTCGCGGCCCTCGCGCACCTGTCGGCGCTCGGCGTGCGCCTCATCCATGACACTCCACGCGAGGGCTCCCACGGGACCCGCGTGGCCTTCCTGCACCCCAAGGCGACCGGCGGCGTTCTGATGGAACTCGTCGAGGACCCTGCTGCTTGAGCCTGCTGCCTGATCCATGACCGAGACCCCGATCGAACGACTGCACCGCAAGCGCGAGGAGAGCCTCGTGGGTGGTGGTGAGGCGCGTATCAAGGCCCAGCACGACAAGGGCAAGCTGACCGCCCGCGAGCGGATCGATTTTCTCGTCGACGAGGGCAGCTTCGTCGAGCTCGACCGCTTCGTGACCCACCGCTGCATCGACTTCGACATGCAGGAGCAGCAGATCCTGGGTGACGGCGTCGTGACCGGTCATGCGCTGATCGATGGGCGGCCGGTGTACCTGTTCAGCCAGGACTTCACGGTGTTCGGCGGCTCGCTGTCCGAGACCCACGCCGAGAAGATCTGCAAGGTCATGGACCTGGCCACCAAGGTCGGCGTGCCGGTCCTCGGTCTGAACGACTCGGGCGGCGCGCGCATCCAGGAGGGCGTGCAGAGCCTGGGCGGCTACGCGGACATCTTCTGGCGCAACACGCGCGCCTCGGGCGTCATCCCGCAGATCTCCTGCGTGATGGGCCCCTGCGCCGGCGGCGCGGTCTACAGCCCGGCGATCACCGACTTCATCCTGATGGTCGAGGGCACCTCGTACATGCACATCACGGGACCCGACGTGGTCAAGACCGTGACGCACGAGGTCGTGACCAGCGAGGAGCTGGGCGGCTCGGGCGTGCACTGCAGCAAGAGCGGGGTCGCGCACTTCAGCTCGCCGGACGACAAGACCTGCATGAACCTCGCGCGGCGGCTCTTGAGCTACCTGCCGCTCAACAACGCGGAGGAGCCGCCGTTCGTCCCGACCGACGACCCCTCCGACCGCGCCGAGACCGCGCTCGACACGCTGGTGCCGTCCGATCCGATGAAGCCCTACGACATGACCCGCGTCATCGACATGGTCGTCGACGAGGACTCGTTCCTGCAGGTGCAGGCGGCCTGGGCGGGCAACCTGGTCGTCGGCTTCGCGCGCCTCGGTGGTCGTGTGGTCGGCCTCGTGGCCAACCAGCCCGCGGTGCTCGCGGGTTGCCTCGACATCGAGGCCAGCGAGAAGGGCGCGCGCTTCATCCGCTTCTGCGACGCCTTCCACATCCCGATCGTGACCTTCGAGGACGTGCCCGGCTTCCTGCCCGGCACGGACCAGGAGTACGGCGGGATCATCCGCCACGGCGCGAAGCTGCTCTACGCCTACTGCGAGGCGACGGTGCCCAAGCTGACCGTGATCACGCGCAAGGCCTACGGCGGCGCCTACGACGTCATGGGCAGCAAGCACGTCGGCGCCGACGTGAACATCGCCTGGCCGGGCGCCATGGTCGCCGTGATGGGCGCCGCCGGCGCGGCGAAGATCATCCATCGCCGCGAGATCGAGGGCGCGGACGACCCCGCCGCCGTCGAGGCCCAGCGCACCCGCGAGTACGAGAACACCTTCAACAACCCGTACCGCGCCGCTGCCCGCGGCTTCATCGACGACGTGATCGAGGCCTCGAAGACGCGCGCGTACCTGATCCGCTCCCTGGAGCTCTTGCGCACGAAGAACGAGGAGCGTCCGGTGCGCAGGCATGGGAACATCCCGCTGTAGGGGTCCGCGGCCCGCGCGCAGGAGCCGCGGCGACGTGCCGCAGTACGCGCCAGCGGATCCAGGGCATCCTGATCCCCATGCCACAGCCCCCCCGGGATTTCCGTCACACCTCGCCGGTCGGTGCCGATTCACGGACAACCATGACCGGAGAGTCGGCCATCCCCCCCGCGGAGCTCCTCGCCCAGCTGCCCTGGCTGCGCGCCCTCAGTCGGCGCCTGGCAGGAGAGCAGGCGGAGGACGTGACCCAGGAGGCTTGCAAGCTCGCCCTCGAGCGTTCCAGGCCGCTGGGCGCCGTGCCCCTGCGGGCATGGCTCGCCGGGGGCGCGCGTCGCGTCGCCCTGGACGGA
>JAQBVH010000523.1 GCA_027623615.1 Planctomycetota bacterium
TTCCCGCGGCCGAACTTGCCGCTGAGAATGTCGATCAACCCGTGCATCGACTCGAGCGCCTCCTGGGTGGGCCGCTCGTGCTCGAAGTTGCCGAGGAGGCAGACGCCGACGTTGCCGACGTTGTTCTTCCCGTAGGCGTGTGCGCCCTGGTAGCGCAGCTCACGGCCTTCGAAGATGCGGCCGGCCGGGTCGATCAGGAAGTGGTAGCCGATATCCCCGTAGCCCTCGCCGTTCATGTGCGCGGACTGAATGTCGCGCAGGGCGCCGACCGAGTCGCCCCAGCTCCCGTTCAGGGGCGAGGCGCCGGGCTCGGCGCTGTGATGAATCGTGATGTAATTCCAGCGCTTGCTGGCCGGATCCAACCGGCGAGCGTTCGGAAGGCGTGCACCCCAGTCCGCCCGCGACAGGACACCAGGGATCCCGGCCGAGGCGTTGATCGGCGTCGAGGCGCCGTCGAGGCCCCGCAGCCCGATCTCGGCGCGCTGCCGCTGGGACGCGGTCGCATGGCCGTGGGCGAGGACGCGGTGGTATCCCGCGCGGGCCTTGCTCTTGCGCAGCTCCTTGTCGTTCGGCTCCTGGATGGCGTAGTACGCGCGACCCTCCGCCAGCTGCAGGTGCCCCTCGACGACCCAATAGGCGTCGCCGTGACCCTCGCTCTGCAGCCAGGTGCCGATCATGGCCAGCTTCTCCCAGGACCGCGCGCGCCCCGCCCAGGGGGGGACCGTCCCGTTCGTGCGCGGGATGTCGACTCGGTAGTCAGGGCCGTCGTCCGGCGGCATCGGGCGACTACCGGGGTTTGCACAAGCAGCCACGAACCCGAGCCCGAGCACGACGAAGAGCATCCCTTTCATGGGGCCCCTGTAACCAAGCGGAATGGCCGAGTCCAACCTGAGGGCCGATTCCCGTGGGTGTCACAATTCCGACCAGACCCGAACTTGGCCCCATCCCCGATGCTTGGCACCTTGGCTCCCGCGGTCCGTTGGCCGACAAGTCCACCCATGCGCGTTCTCCTCACGGCACTCTTGCTCCTCTCCGCGGCGCCCGCCGACGCCAGCTACCTTCAGGACGACGCGGAGATCGAGGCCCTGGTCGCCGCGGAGCGCGCCGAGGCCGATCTGCTGCGCCGCCGCGGCAAGCTGCGCGGTGCGCGCGCGCTGCTTCGGGACTTGCTCGAGGAGCAGCCCAAGGATCCGGCCACGCGCGTGCTGCTCGCTCGGGTGCACCTCGACGATGCCAATTACGAGGACGCCCTCGACGAGGCCCAGGCTGCCCTGACGTCCGCCCGCGAGCTGGGAGATCCCGCGGTCCTGTCCGCCTGCGGCCGGACCCTGGCGATGATCCAGCTCGAGCTGGGCCGCTACGCCGAGGCGCTGGCCACCCTCGAGGGTGGAGGCGCCAGCGAGGGCGATGACGCACCCATCCGGCCCGGAGAGGACGCCCGAGACGCGTGGATGCTCGGCCGGGTGCTCGCCGATGCGGGGGATGCCGAGGGCGCTCGGGAGGCCTTCGATCTGGCCCTGACCACAGCCCGGGATGCCGGGTGGGAGCAGCTCTGGGCCAAGGCGAGCTGCGAGCGCGCCCTCGGTCGCCTGACCGAGGCCTCGCGCACCCTGGTGCTCGCCGACCGCGCCGCCAAGTCCGCGGATGGGGCCGAGCCGGACGTGCTCGCCAGCCTCGCGTCGCTCTACTTCGAGAGCGAGAAGGAGGTCGAGGCCGAAGGCACGCGCTCGGCGGGCAATCTCTTCCGGGAGGCGCTCGAAATCGATCCGACCCACAAGGCTGCACTGCTCGGGCTGTTCGAGCTGCACCGTTACAACCGCCAGCGCACCTCTCGCGCGCCCGAGGACATCCTGAACGATCTGCTGTCCGTGCGCCCGAACTCGGTCGACGGGCTGCTGGCGCAGGTCTCCGCCGACCTGTCCGACGGACAGCTCAAGGCCGTGCGCGCGACCCTGGCCAGGCTCGAGGTGCTCGCGCCCGGGCGTCGCGAGGGCGCGAGCCTTCAGGCGGCGCTGGCGTGGATCGAACATCGACGCGAGGACTGCGAGGCGATCCTCGCCGGGCTGGTCGCCAACGCCGAGCACGACAGCCGCCCGGAGCGGGACGTTGGCCGGCACCTGACCGAGCTGTACCGCTTCGCGGAGTCCCTCGAGTTCCTGCGCCGAGCGACCGAGCGCGATCCGTCCGACTACCAGGCCTGGACCTGGTACGCGCGTTCTCTGGCGAATGTCGGCCGCGAGGACGACGCCCGCGAGGCCCTGCGCCTGGCCAAGCAGGCTGCCGCCGGTCGCCAGGATGTCTGGCGCAACAACATGGACCTCGTCCTGCGCCGCATGTCCGAGGAGCAGGTGACCGAGGCCTTCGGCGAGCTGACCTTCGCCTGGACCCCGGACGCCGCCGAGGTGCTGCGCACGTACCTGGTGCCCTTCTACGGTGAGGCCCGCGAGGAGCTCGCGCGCCGCTACGGACACACCCCGGGCCCGACCACGATCGAGATCTTCCGGAGCCACGAGGACTTCTCGGTCCGCTCGGTCGGCTTCGCCGGCTTCCCCGCCCTCGGGGTGTGCTTCGGCCAGGTCGTGACCGCCCTCTCGCCCCTGTCCGAGCTGCGCGGCAGCTTCTCCTGGGCGCGTACGGGCTTCCACGAGTTCAGCCACGTGGTGCACCTGGGCCTCTCGCACAACCGCTGCCCGCGCTGGATCACCGAGGGGCTGGCCACCTGGGAGGAGGTGAACCGCAACCCCTCGTGGACGCGCAACATGCGCCGCGAGCTGATCGACGCCCGCGCCCAGGACGACCTGATCGCCGTTCGCGAGTTGAACCGCGCCTTTCGCGGTCCGCGCATCCTGTTCGGGTACTACCAGGGCGGCTTGCTCTGCCAGATGCTGATCGAGGAGCATGGCTTCCCGCCGATGATCCACCTGCTCGAGGCCTTCGACGCGGGCAAGGATTTGGACACCGCCCTGCGCGACGTGTTCGACCGGACGCCCGAGGAGCTCGACGCCTCGTTCGAGGCCTGGGTCGACCTGCACCTGGCGGGGCTCTCGATGGAGCCCCGCTGGGGCCGGCGCCGCATCGCGCGCCTGCGGCTGTCCTTGCCAAAGCAGCCGCCCTCCCTGGAGACGCCCCGCGAGCGCTGGACCGAGGACTGGGTCACGGTTGCCTGGGGTAGCTGGCAACAGGGCAAGCGCCTCGACGCGGAGGAGGCCCTGCGCCTCGCCGACCTTGCCGAGACGCCGAGCGCCCGCGCGCTGTTCCTGCGGGGCGAGATGGCCCTCGATGGGCGCCGCCCGCGCAAGGGCAAGGAGTACCTCGAGGCCGCCGTCGAGCTGGGCGGCCGCGACTTCCGCGGGCTGATCGCCCTGGGCGCCCTGCACCAGGCGGATGCGGACCTCGAGAGAGCCGAGGAGATCTTCCTGCTCGCCGAGCAGTCCTTCCCCGGCTACGACCACCCGGACTTCTCCGCCGAGCTGCGGCTTGTGGGCATCTACGAGGCGTTCGCGCAGGAGGACGACGCGATGGCCGCCAGGGAGCGCTGGCTGCGCTGGAACCCGGGTGACTACGAGATGCGGGTCCTCGTCGCCCTCTGGCACCGGGAAGCGGGTCGTCACGGGCGCGCTGCCCAGCTCCTGCACGAGGCCAACGAGGTCGACCCCTTCCGCAGAGACCTGCACCGTGCCTGGGGCGAGAGCCTGGTCGCGCTCGAGCGTTGGGAGGAGGCCGAGCGGGAGTTCCGCGTCACCCTGGCCGTGCCGCCGACCCTCGACCCGGATCACCTCGTCTATGTCGGGCC
>JAQBVH010000524.1 GCA_027623615.1 Planctomycetota bacterium
AGCTCGCGGGTACGTCGCATCGCCCACTCGTCGGCCGCGATCGCGGCGAACACGGCGTCGCGGCCCAGGTGCAGTTCCCGGTGGGCGGGCACGATCCGTTCGACGCCGAGCTCGTCGACCCAGCGCCGCAGCGTGGCCAGGGCCTCGTCGAAGGCCGTGGCTTGCCAGCGGCAGTAGGGGAGGCCGGGCGAAACGAGGTAGTCGGCCGTGCACAGCGTCCGCAGCTGGGGCACCCAGACGACGCTCGTGCAGTTCGAGTGGCCGGGCAGGAAGCGCATCTCGAGGGTCAGCTCCCCGCAGCGCACGCTGACCTGCTCGTCGAAGACGCGGTCGGCCTCGGGGTAGGCGAAGCCGGGGTCGTCGACCTCGAGGTGCTGGTCGATCTTGTGCTTGGCGGCCAGGATGCGACCGCGCGCGGCCTCGTCCTTCTCGGCGGCGACGCGGGGCAGGATCACCTCGGCGCCCTCGAAGCGCGACCAGCCGCGGATGTGGTCGTGGTGGGAGTGGGTGACCAGCACGTGGGTCACGCGTCGCGGCGGGCCGTCCCGGTGTGCCGTGGTCACGCGCTCGGTGAGCAGCGCGATCTCGGTCGGGTCGATGCCCGGGTCGACGACCACCGCCTCGTCGCCCGAGAAGAAGCCGATGCCGTTGAACTGCCAAAGGCGACTGCGCACGACGACCAGCGGGTCCTGCGGCGTGCCCTCGACGAGCAGGCTCAAACCACGTACTCCCAGCCGCCGTCGTCGTCGTCGGGGTCGTCGGAGAACACCCAGGTCGCGCGCACCGCGTCGACGACGGTGTTCTTGAGCAGGCGCGGGTCGATCCGGCTCGGCGCGAGGTGCGGCGCGGCGTGCTCGCTGTAGTTTGCGAGGCCCGCCGTCCCATGCCAGAGCTCGGGGCTCGCGCCGCGCTCGGACTGGTGCCGCCACGCGCTCTCGGCCTCGGGAGCGCACCCCTCGAGCTCGTTCAAGCGCTGGGCGAGCGCGGCGAGGTCAGGGCGCGGCTGGGCGCGCTCGGTGACCAGGTCGAACCAGCTCTTGGTGCCGATCAGGAAGCGGGCGGTCGTGCCGTCGGGCCCCGGGGCCAGCACGAGCTGGCGGTCGGGTTCGCTCTTGCCCCACAGGGCATGCCGTCCGGGGTCGCCCGCTTCGGGCAGGCTCCAGACCGCGAGGTCGAGGTGCACGATCTCGTCGACGCTCGAGCGCTCGAGCAGGGCCAGGTCGGCCCGCAGGCGCGCGACGTCGTCTCGCCACAGGTGCGCGTGGGATTCGAGCTCGCCGTCGAGCAGCGCCGGCAGCTCCTCGAACAGGGCGGCGGTCGCGCGCTCGTAGCGCTCGTGATCTGCGAGGCCTTCCAGTTCGAGGGGCGAGCGCTCCGGATCGCAGTACAGGGTCACGATCCGGTCGAGGGCGAAGGCTGCCTCGGACGGCAGCCGAAAGAGGTCACCGGCCGTGGCTGCGGCGAGCATGGCCTCGCGGCGCGGCAGCGCCAGCTCGGGATGGCGCACGGCGAACATCGCCAGCACCCCGTCCGTGTCGTAGTGGTTGTTGACCAGGGCCGTGCAGCCCGCGGCGAGGGCGGCCTGCTCGTCCTCGGGCAGGGCGACGAAGGCCAGGGCGATGTCGGTTGAGAGGTCACGCTTCAGGGCCGCAGGCGTCGTGTTGCCCGGCCAGTGCGAGAGGTTCAGGCCCGGAGCCCCGAAGGCGCCGTCGACGCTGAGCACGGGCGCGTCGACCTTGTCGGTGATGCGGATCGGTAGGTCCATCGGGTGGGAGTGTACGGCGACCACGCGGACCCTGGAACGCAAGCGGGGACGCCTCGCGGCGCCCCCTCGTGCGTGCACTGCGCAAGCGACCTGCGCGGACGGCCTACTTGCCCTCTTTGATCTTCTTGCGCAGGGCAGCCAGGTTGTTCTTCGAGTCGCGGTGGGCGAGCTCGGCCAGGGCCTTGTCGGCCTCGGACAGGCCGCCCGCCGCGAGCTGCTTGGCCGCCAGGGCGTGAGACTTCTCGTAGAGCTCGATCGCCAGGTCGTAATCGCGCTCGAGGTAGTAGTGCAGGATCACCGCGGCGTCGTTCATCAGGTGCGGCTTGTCGGCGGCGAGCTTCATCGCCGCCTGGTACGCGGCCCAGGCCTGATCGTAGAGCGCTGCGGCCGTCTCGCGATCCTCGGGCTTGGAGTTCCGCGCCCACAGGAAGGCGCCGCCGTCGCGGGCAAACAGGCCCCAGTTGTCCCAGAACTCCCAGTTGTCGCCGTCGACGGCGCAGCGCACCTCGCTGAGCCACGCGGCCTTGACGTTGTAGGCGCCCTCGCGTCCGGGGGGCTGACCCTTCTCGGCGCACTTGCCGATCACGTAGGTGAGGATGTCGAGATGGAGCTGCTGGTTGCTCTGGATGCTGGCGACGAGGCCGTTGGCGTTGGCCTTCCAGTTCTCGTGCCAGGCGTCGATCGCGCCGTCGTAGTCCTCGGCCTTGTAGCGCGCCATGCCGATGTAGAACCAGCTGTCGGAGTAGGCCGGCCACTTCTGGACGCACTTGAGGTACGTCTCCTCGCACAGCTTCCACTCGCCCTTGGCGTTGTAGGCGTTGCCGAGCCACCACAGGAGCGTCGCGTCGCCGCTGTTGTTCGCGCCGAAGATGTCGCTGTACTGCCGCGCACCCTGCTCCATGAGCAAGATGATCTTGTCGAGGCCCAGGCTGCCCCAGTAGCTGCCGTACTCGAAGCCGTTCGGGTCCCAGGCGATCGACGCGGCGTAGGCGGCGAGGGCGCCCTCCTCGTCCTCGTTCCACTGCAGCGCGATGCCGAGCTGCTTGTGCACGGCGCCGATCATCGGCGCGTGGCGCTTGTTCTCGCCGATCAGGTCGAGGGTGCTCTTCAGGTGTCGGATCGAGGCCTTCAGGAGCTTGGCCGCCGCCTTCTCGTCCTCCGCCTTCTTGTTGGTGTACAGCGAGAAGGCCACGCGCCCCTGCAGGAACTTCACGCCCGGGTCCGACGGCCGCACCTCGGCAGCTCGCTCGATCGCCGGGCCGGCCGCGCCTGGGTCCTGGTTCATCCAGGCCGCGTCCGCGAGCGGGTACCAGGCGTCGTAGTACTTGTCGCCGTCGGCATCGACGGCGCTCTGCAGGAACTGCTGCGCATCCTTGAAGGCGAAGCCGACCGAGGCGTCGGTCACGCCGTCCGCGAGGAACTTCTTCGCCTTGAAGTACGAGCCGATGCCGTAGAGGTAGTCGAGGTCCGGGCCCTCGTTCTGCGCGGCCAGCTCGTCCACCTCGTCGAAGGCGTCGAAGATCTGCTGCGCCTGTTCGAAGCGCGCGCGCAGGACCCACATGCGGGCGCGCAGGGCGCCCTTGGTCTCGGCGTCGGCACGGTTGAAGAGCTCGAGCGCGCCGACCGTGTCGCCCTTGTCGAGCTTGGCGCGGCCGTTCTTGATCAGCTCGTCGACGGCGTCGACGACGAAGGGTGCCGGCGCGAAGGCCTGGACGGGCGCGGCCGCGACGAGCGGCAGGACGAGGAGGAGGTTCAAGTTCATGGCAGGGAGGGAGCCGTGGTGCTGCGCGGCCTAACGCTTGGGGCTGTGCAGCCAGACCATGTTGCGGACCATCGCGGAGCTCGCGAGGTCGTACTCGGGGTTTTGGGCCAGCGCGTCGCAGATGTCGAGCAGGGGGCGCCTGCCCTCGCGGTTTGCCGGGCCGATCTTGAGGGCCTGCGCCATCCAGCGGCGGGCTTTCGCGCCGTCGCGACGGATGGTCAGCTCGAGCACGGCCAGGTTCTGGTGGGCGTCGCCCCAGGCCTCGT
>JAQBVH010000525.1 GCA_027623615.1 Planctomycetota bacterium
TGCGAGTCTCGGAGGAGGCGCGACGCCGCAGCGAGCCCGTACGGGCCGATCGACATGCCGCATGAGAGTGAATCACACCACTAGCGCCGACCGCCGCGTCCTACTTGGCCCTCATCACGTCGTCCTCGTAGCTGACCCAGGCCATGCCCTCGGGCTGACGGCCGCCAGTGTCCAGGTAGCGACGGACCTCGAAGGTGCCGAGGTCGATCTCCGCCAGCCTGTCGTTGCGGCTGCAGGCCACCCAGGCGGTCGTGCGGTCCGGCGAGAGGCGCAGGTCCACGGGCAGGGACGAGCGCCCGAAGCCCTGCTGCTCGGGGGGCAGCGGCCGTTCGGCGGCCTGCTCCTCGGTCAGCTTCTCGAGGCGGATCTCCTGGACCAGCTTGTAGGACTCGGTGTCGAAGACCGAGACCGAGCCGACCTGGTAGTTCACGCAGAGGACGTGTTGCCCCTCGGCCGCGAAGGCCAGCCGCACCGGGTAGGTCCCGCAGGGGAACTCGATCTTCTCCTGCAGGGTCACGGTGTCGACCACGCTGATCGAGTTGGTCTCGAAGTTGGCGACCCACAGCTCATCCCGCGTCGGGTGCAGGGCCATGCCCTGGGCGCCGCCACCCGTCTCCAGGGTGGCGATCGCGCGGCGCCGGCCGATGTCGATGACCGAGATCGAGCCCGAGCGCTGGTTGGACACGAAGGCGCGCTCGCCAGTGCGGTCGAGCAGCACGAGGCGCGAGAGTTCCTGCCCCGTGTCGATCGCGGCCAGGACCTTGCCCTCCTCGATGTCGACCAGGAGCAGGGCCTGGTCCGACTCGCAGGTCACCAGCACCAGGTCGGGGTGCTTCGTGAAGCAGACGCCGTGGGGCCGGTGGAAGGTGCGCGTCACCTTGCCCAGGTCGGGCAGGTGCTCGTCCAGGGTCAGCGGGATCTGGCGTTGGAGGCGCAGGTGCTCGACGTCGAGCACACTCAAGGAGCTACCGCTCTGCTCCAACCCATAGTTGGTGACCACCGCGCGGCGACCGGCCGCGTCCACCGCGATCTCGCGGGGACCGAGGCCGACTCGGACCGAGCCCATCGTCGTACCCAGCACCGGATCGACGAAGGAGACGGTACCTTCCACTTGATGCACGATCAGGAGCACTTGGCGCTCCTCGGCGACTGCGCCGGCTGCCAACAAGGCGCCGCAAAGCCATCCCCGGATCTTCTGCTTCAACATCAGGCCTACCCCCTAGGAGACTGCGCCGTGGGTGCAGGCTCCGAGCTGCCACACCGTCAGGTGTGGCGCGCAAAGACAATCACGCCTCCGCAGGAGGCGTAGGCTGCCCCGACGGGGTCGCCTAGGGATGACAGTTCGGCCTGACGGCGCCCGGATCTTCAGCCCGGGTGCGAGAAAAGCGACGTTGTTCCGGAACGAGACCTACTTGGTGGCCAGGAGCGCGTCGAGCTCTGCCCTCAGGTGGTCGAACTGGTCCTGCAACTCCTGGGAGAGGCTGCCCCCCGCCGCCAGGAGGTCGTTCGCCTCGAACGGGTCCCGCTCGAGGTCGTACATCTCGAACACGTGGGACGCCGGCTTCAGGCCGCGCCGGATCAGCTTGTAGCGGTCGTCGCGCAGGATGCGGATGTCGAGGTTCTTCGCCAGGCCGCCGTTGGGCGCGAAGATCTCGGCGAAGACCCACTCACGCGGCGCGAGGCTGGCGGAGTTCTGCAGGTAGGGCACGAAGCTGACCGAGTCGTGGACGTGCCCCGGGGGCAGCAGAAGGCTCGGGTCGTGGCCGCTGAGCTCGATCGCCGTCGTGAAGATGTCGGTCGTGTTGATGAGCGCCGACACCTCGCGGCCGGGCTTGCGCACCGCGGGACCGGTGACGAGGAACGGCACGTTGATGCCGCCCTCGTACGGCGTCAGCTTCGCGTGCGACGGCAGGAACGGCGGGACGCTGACGTCCGAAGGCGTGCCGTTGTCACCGAGCACGATCACGTGGGTGTTCGCCAGTTGGTTGCCGAGCCCGGACAACAGCCGACCGATCTCGGTGTCCATGGCCTCGATCGTGGCCTGATAGAACGGGTAGGGCGCGAAGCGCGGGTCGATCGACGGCAGGATGACGTTGTGCAGGTGGGCCGGCGGCTCGTGCCAGGGCTCGTGCGCAGCGTGGAAGGCGACGTAGGCGAACCAGGGGCCAGCTTGCTGCCCGTGCCAGTCGAGGAATGCGTCGACCGTCTCGGTCGTCGCGTACTCGTCCTCCATCATCAGCACGCCGTTCGTGGCTTTGACCCAGTTCGTGTAGCTCTGGGGCTGATTGAGGTTGTGGTAGTGGCCGACCCAGTGCTCGAACCCGCCAACCGTGTTCGGGTGCGAGTGCATGGTGTGGCTCAGCGAGTTGCTGAGGTGCCACTTGCCGAAGCCGGCCTGGGCGACGCCGGCGCTGGTCATGACCTCGGGGAGCGTGACCTCGTCCTCCTGCAGGTCCCACCCGTTCTTCGAGACGACCATGCCGATCCCGGTCCGGAAGCCGTAGCGCCCGGTCAGGATCGTGGCCCGCGTCGGCGAGCAGCTCGGGTTGGCCCAGGCGTTCCGAAAGAGGACTCCCTGCTGGGCCAGGCTGTCGATCACCGGCGTGTTGGCGGGCCGCAGCCCCTCACCGTAGCAGCCGACCATCTCGACGCCGACGTCGTCGAGGAGCAGCACGAGAACGTTTTCGTTCTGCGCGACGACCGCCGGTGCAGTGGCGGCCAGGGCAAGCAGGAGTCGAGCTCGATGCATGGAATCGTCTGGGTTCAGCAGGCTGGAGTAGCCTGATTACAACACGGGGATGACCATCCCGCAATCCGACCGGACGCCCCGGCCGAAGAGGCCCAACTTGGGCCACGAACGACGCCGTAGGAGGGGGCCGAAGCCCCCACCTACGGTTCCCTGTCGTCAGCTTCTCTCATGCCGAGGCCCCCTTCGATCAGCGCATCGATGCCTGGTCCGAAGTCGGCGAGCGCCTCTACCCCAAAGGCGTTCCACCGGTCCGGTTGCCAGACGCGCAGGTCGTCGAAGTTCCCGACGATGATGAGCTCCTTTCGCCCCGCTAGCGTGCGGTCGATTCCGGCGTGCGTCAGGAGGGGGTCTGGGATGCGGATGCGACCCTGTTTGTCGCAACGAACAGGGGCGGAGTTGGCCGCCAGGAACAAGAGGGTGCGCCTGTCCCTGAGATTTGCGGTGGGCCTCGTCCGCAGTGCGTCCACGTAGCTCTCCCAGTGATCCCGTTCCCGAAGACAAAGGCTGCCGTCCGGCTCGAGGTTAGCCATGAGTCGGAACTCGGAGCTGCGGACGTTCATCTCGTCGCGCAGCACGAGCGGCAGCTGAATCCGACCTTCCCCATCGAGCGTCGCGGGATATTCGCCTGTGTAGCGTGTCGGGCTCAGCATGACGGAGAAGGGAGGAGCGGAAGGAACTCAACGGAGAAGATACCCGCGAAACCACAGATCAGCACCAGATATCGGCCACTTTCGCGTTGAATCTCCCGGTAATCCCCAAGAGCGGGGCAGATCCAGGCCAAGTTATCCACAACTCCCCCCAAGGGCCCCAGTTTGCCGTCTCTGCCCACCCTAGCAGGTAAACACCACCCAGATCGCCCCAAACTGACGCACCGGCCAAATGCAGTTTCCACACGGGCCCACCTCAAGCTGGCGCGCTCCGATGGTCGATACGGCCCCACGGCCCCCCCGGGACCGGGGGGGGTCAGAGATGACAGATCGCCGACGCACAGACCAGCAGGCCATGCAGCAGGGGGACCTCGGGGTCGCCGTCCG
>JAQBVH010000526.1 GCA_027623615.1 Planctomycetota bacterium
CGCTCGGAGGAAGTGGAGCGATCCTCGCGCTTGCACACTCACGCCTCCGCAGGAGGCGTAGGCGGCCCCAGCGGGGTCGCCTAGCGTGCGCCAAAGGTGCTCGCTCCGGGCTGCCACACCGTCAGGTGTGGCGCCAAGCAGCACACACGCCTCCGCAGGAGGCGTAGGCGGCCCCAGCGGGGTCGCCTAGCGCGTGTAGATCACGCCGTCGCGCATCACGAAGACGACGCCCTGCATCGCGTCCAGCGATTGCAGGGGGTCGCCCTGAAGCGCGATCACGTCGGCGCGCTTGCCCTGCTCGAGGGTGCCGATCTGGTCGGAGAGGTCGCACAGGTCGGCGGCGTTGATGGTGGCCGTGACCAGGATCTCCATCGCGCTCATGCCGGCCTTCTCCATCAGCGGGAACTCGCGCCAGTTGTCCCCGTGCCGGCTGACGCCGCTGTCGGTGCCGAAGGCGATGTTCACCCCCGCCTTGTGGGCCATCCCGAGGGCGCCGATCATCACCGGTCCGACCTGGCGCGCCTTGAGGCGCACGGCCGCGGGGAAGTAGCCCTCCTCGCGCGCCATCTCGACCACGGTCTGGCCAGCCAGCAAGGTCGGCACGAGGTAGGCGCCGGTCTCCTTGAACAGCTCGACGGCCTCGGGGTCGAGGAAGCTGCCGTGCTCGATCGAGTCCACGCCCGCGCGCAGGGCGGCCTTGATGCCGTCCGCCCCGTGGGCGTGGGCGGCGACCTTGCGGCCGAGGGCGTGCGCGGTCGAGACGATCGCCTCGAGCTCGTCCTCGAAGAACTGCTGGGCCGTGCCGGCGTTGGTCGCCGAGAGCACGCCGCCGGTCGCGGTCAGCTTGATCACGTCCGCGCCGCGCTTGACCTGCACGCGCACGGCCTTGCGGCACTCGGCCACCCCGTCGCAGACGCCGAGGGCCGCGGCGGGCAGCTCGAACAGGTCCTCGCGGTAACCGTGGGTCGGATCGCTGTGACCGCCCGAGGGCGAGAGCGACTCCCCGCCGGCCAAAATGCGCGGGCCGGGCACGAGTCCTTCCTCGATCGCGTCGCGAAGGGCGAACACCGCGTCGCCGCTCGAGCCCACGTCGCGGATCGTCGTGAAGCCCGCCAGCAGCGTCCGCTCGGCGAAGACCACCGCGCGGATCGCCTGGTCGGCGTCGGAGCGCTCGACCCGCTCGAGGCGCACGTCACGGGAGTACTCCAGCGTGATGTGCGTGTGGCAGTCGATCAGCCCGGGCATCACGAACGCGCCCGTCAGGTCCACGATCTCGATGCCGGAGGGCGCCAGGAGGTAGCCCTGCAGGACCTCGGCCACGCGACCGTCGCGCACGACGAGCGTGACCTCGCTCACCGGTTCGCTCCCCGGAACGGCGAGCAGCCGCCCGCAGTGCAGCCAGGTCTCACCGGCCGAAACCGGCGCGGCGATCGGGAGGACCGCCAGCAGGAAGGACAGCATCAGTTGCAGAAGGTGGCTTCGATGCCGTCCGAGAGGTTCGAGCCCGTCCCGCCGAAGCCCGGGTCGCGGTACCAGAACTGGAAGGTGCAGGTCGTGCCCGGTTGGATGTCGACCCCGGCGCCCGGGAGGTTGTCGAAGTCGACCCACTGGGTCGCGGCGCCGGCGACGTCGGTCACGACGACCGGGAAGCGACCGATGTTGCTCCCGACGCACAGGAACCCGTCGCCGAGCGTGTTCTGGACCTGGCCGATGCCGTAGAAGAACAGGCCGAACTCGCCGTCGGGCGCTCCGGTGATCTGCAGGTTGAAGTCGTTGGCGGCCACCGAGACGCTGCCGGTGTGGTCGATCACCGCGCCCGCGCCCGCGGAGTTCGGCGCGCCGATGCAGTAGCGCTGTACCGGGAGGCAACCGTCGACGTCCACGTACTCGATCGTGATCGTGCCCGTGTTCGAGGTGCCGCCCGCGCCCGTCACCTGGTAGGTGAGCGAGTCGCTCCCGAGGGCGGCGTCCGACGGGTCGAAGACACGCCAGCTGCCCTCGCCGCCGAGCAGGGCCGACTGGGCCGGCGCCGTCAGCACGCTGGTCGTGACCGTCGACGGGTCGTCGTCGAAGGCGCCGGGCAGCTGCAGGAGGAAGGGCTGATCCTCGCGCACGTAGATGCAGAAGTCGAAGGCGGTCGGTGCCGCTGCGCCGCCGCCGCCGCCCGCGTAGGTCACGTCGAGCTCGACCGGGAGGCTGCGCGCGGTCGTGCCGTCGTCGAAGCGGGCCTCGGCCACGACGCGCACCGCGCCGGCGCCCGTGTTCTGGCCAAAGACCGTCGTGCTGCCCGTGGCCGCTGTCGAGCTGGCGATCACGCGCTCGTGCTGCAGGAGCACGACCTCGAGGATCGTCTTGCCCGAGGCGACGTGGTCGAACGTGAAGGCCGTGCCCAGATCACCGGACACGCCGGCGCTCGACAGGGTCACGGCTCCCGCGTGGTTGTCGATGTCGATCGAGCCGACCCAGCTCGCCTGGTTGCGCCAGATCTTGCCGTCGACCGCGCGGATGCGCAGCTCGTGCCAGCCGTCCGCGAAGGCCGTGGTGTCGAGGCTGAAGCTGCCGGAGGCGATGGTCTCGAGGGGCTCCCCGTCCACGAACAGGGTCAGCTCTACGATCGTGTTCGCACCGCCGACCGCCGACGCCGTGGGGGTGATCACGACCGTGCCGGACTGGGGGCCGGTGGGCGGGCTCGTGACGTCGACGGTGGGCGGCTGGCCCCATGGGCGGGTCAGCGGGTCCGCGATGAGCAGGGACTGGAACGGCTTGAAGCCGTGGCTGCGCAGCCAGGCCTCGCCCAGGGTCAGGCCCCGGAAGTAGGTGTTGTGCACGCGCGCGTGGGCGAACTTGCCCGCGTAGGCGCAGGGCTCCTCGACCGTACCGGAGGTCCCGCTCGCGCCCTTGGCGATCCAGCGTGACATCTTGGTCTGGGAGTTGTTCGTGAAGGTCGCCGCGTAGCTGGTCAGGTGATCGGCGAAGGCCCCGTCGAGCAGGGTGAAGGCCGGGTCGTCGATGGCCGGGTTCGCCAGGCCGGTCATGACGCCGAGGCAGTCGTGGAAGCCGGTCGGGAGGTTGGCGAGCAGGTGCTGGCCCTGGCCTCCCCAGGTGGCCAGGTTGGCCACCGCATTGGGGTAGTGATCGTGACGGGGTCCCGACCGGGCCTGGTCGTTGGTCTCGCAGAAGTAGAAGGTCCCCGCCGGCGCGGTTCCGTCGACCGCGACGCTGCGGTCGATCATGTCGAGCACCTCCTGCAGGGTGTTGCCGTTCATGCCGGTCCAGCCGAGCATGGCGCCGAGGAAGTAGCCCTCGGCGTTGCCCGCGGTGCTCTCGTCGCCGAAGCGCCAGGTCAGCTTGGACTGGAACGCGCGCGGGCCGTAGGCGTTGTCGGCGAAGTGGTTCGTCTCGGAACTGTTGACCCCCGCGAGGATGTCCTCGGATTGACGCGCGATCGTGAACGGGGACGGGGCGGCGAAGCGGGTGACTGGGAAGCAGGTGTCGTTCACGTGCCCGCTGGCAGGCGTGTAGAAGTTGTGACCGGGGGGCAGGATCACGAAGTCGATCGTGTCCTCGATGCCGCGCTTGCGCAGGGCGCCGAAGAAGCCTGCTTGCTGGACCTGGGTCCAGGTCGAGTAGTTGGCCGCGATCGGATCCATCGGGATCACGTTGCGGCCGGGGATGCCGCGCGCCGCCGCGTAGTAGTTGGCGACGTAGCGGCTCTCCGCGTTGTCGGGGTCGACGACGAGCAGGGCGCGTTCGGCGTCTTGGGCGAGGACGGGCG
>JAQBVH010000527.1 GCA_027623615.1 Planctomycetota bacterium
GTCTGCCCCTCGAGGTAGCCGAAGGTCACGTTCTCGAAGCGCAGGTGGCCAGGGCCAGCGCCCGTGTTCGCCAGGGAACGGGGCTCCGCGGGCGAGGCGATGCTTGGCTTCGTATCGAGGACCTGGAAGATGCGCTCCGCCGACGCGAAGGCCGACTGCAGCACGTTGTAACGCTCGCCCAGCTCGCGGATCGGCCGCACGAGCATGTTGAGCAGGAGCCAGAACTGCACGAACGTGCCCTGCGAGAGGTCCCCGCCCGAGATCAGCACCACCCCGAGCCAGAGCGCGGCAGCCTGGATCAGGTACACGCCCAGCGACATCGACGGGTAGAAGAGCGCGAAGAGGAAGATCGTGCGCTGGTTGGCCGCAAAGTAGTCGTCGAGGTGCTCCTTGAAGCGGCCGGAGACGTGGCGCTCCCGGCGGAACATCTGTACGACGCGGATGCCCGAGAGGACCTCCTGCAGGTACCCGTTCAAGCGAGCCAGCCGCGCGCGCACGATGCGGTGCGCCCGCCGCGCGCCGCCGCGGAAGGCGATCGATATCCCGATCAGGATCGGGGTCATGGCCGTCACGATCAGTGCCAGGCGCCAGTCGATCCAGAACAGCACCCCGAGCACGACCACGACCTTGATCAAGTCGAACAGGAGCACGACCACGCCGGACGTGAACATTTCGTTCAGGTGCTCGACGTCCGTGGTCACCCGCGTGACGAGGGAGCCCGTCGGTCGGGCGTCGAAGAACGACAGGTCCAGGCGCTGGAGGTGCCGGAAAACCGCGGTGCGCAGGTCGTGGATCACCGCCTGGCCCGTGCGGGTGAGGGTCGCTACCTCGAAGTAGCGCAGCACGAGCATGATCAGCTGAGCAGCGAGATAGACGCCGAGCCAGACGAGCAGGACCTGGACCAAGGGGCCCGTCTCCGCGCCCTCGACCGCGGCGTCCTTCACCGGACCGTCCAGCACGAACTTCCAGACGTAGGTCGAGGCCAGCTCGAGCCCGAACAGGCAGAGGAGCACGCCGAAGCAGCGCACGAACAGGCCCTTGTGCGGCCGCGCGAAGTCGAGCAGGCGCTTGAACAGCGAGTGGTCCCAGGCCTTCGTGGCGACGACCTCGTCCTCGTTCCAGGAGTCGCTCATTGCCTGGCCCCCAGGTCCTCACCACGCAGGTCCTCACCACGCAGGTCCTCACCACGCAGGGCAGCCACGCGCTGTTGTTGTTCCCAGGTGTCCCGGTACCAACCGGAGTGGCCGAGGAGCGACGCGTGGGTGCCGCGCGCCTCGATCGAACCCGCTTGACAGAGGACCACGATCTCGTCGGCTTCGGACACGGTGGTCAGCCGGTGCGCCGCTACGACCACCGTGCGGCCCTCCCCCGAGCTGCGCAGCTCACCGAGCAGGGCCTTCTCGGTCTCGGTGTCCACCGCGGACAGACAGTCGTCGAGGAGTAGCACGCGCGGGTCCCGGGCCAGGGCGCGCGCGATGCAAGTGCGCTGACGCTGACCTCCGGAGAGGGTCACCCCGCGCTCACCGATCAATGTGTCGCTGCCGTCGGGAAACTCCGCGACCTCGTCGGTCATCTCCGCCCGCTCGAGGAGGGTGGTCACCTCCGCCTCGCTCAGCTCGCGGTCCGCGCCGAAGCGTACGTTCTCGTGGTAGGGCTCGGAGAACAGGAAGGAGTCCTGCGGTACGTAGCCGAGCGTCCCGCGCAACGTGTCGAGGTCGAGGTCGGTGACCGGGATGTCGTCGAGGCGCACCTCACCTTCGGTCGCGTCGTAGAGTCGGCCGACCAGGGACAGGAGCGTCGACTTGCCAGAACCTGTGGGGCCGACCACACCCAGGGTCGAGCCGGCGGGAACCTCCAGGTC
Source organism: Planctomycetota bacterium (assembly GCA_027623615.1). Lineage (GTDB taxonomy): Bacteria > Planctomycetota > UBA1135 > UBA1135 > JALWOP01. The sequence continues at coordinate 1,862 of JAQBVH010000527.1, forward strand.
GATCTGCGCCAGGGCGGCCCGGGAGGCGCCCGCGTAGGTGAAGCCCACGCCCTCGAAGCGCAGCGCGCCGGTGGGGGTGGGGAGGGGGCGCGCGTCGGTCGGGTCCGCGATCTGAGTCTCGCGGGAGAGCAGCTCCTCGATGCGCTGGGCGCTGGCCACCGCGCGCGGGTACATGCCCGCGATCCAGCCGAGGGCGATCAGGGGCCAGAAGACCTTGAGGGTCAGGTCGATGAACAGGAACAGGTCCCCGACCGGAAAGCGCGCCGGCGCCTGGATCGCGGCCAGGCCGCCGAGCAGCAGGATCACGAGGAAGGTCAGGTCGAAGGCGCCGTGCACCGCCGCGTGGGTCAGCCCGCGCGCCTTGCCCAGCTCGATCTGGTTCTCCTTGTTCTCGTTCGACGTGTGCTCGAAGCGCAGCGCCTGCTCCTCCTCGCGGTGGTAGCCCTTGACGATGCGAATGCCGCCGAAGTTCTCCTGCGCGCGGTGGCTGACCTCGGCCAGGCTCTCCTGCACCGCCAGCGAGTGCTTGTGCAGCCGCGGGGACAGGAGCTTCATCGCCAGACCCATGCCCAGCATCGGCAGGATCATGGTCAGGGCGAGGGTCGGGTTCTCGCGGTAGAGCAACACCAGGCTGATCGGCACGATCACGACCGCGCCGGCCGTGTACATCAAACCCGGCCCGAGGAACATGCGCAGGTTCTCGACGTCGGAGGTCAGGCGGCTGACCACGTCGCCCGAGCGGCTCTGGTCGTGGAAGGCGAAGTCGAGGGTGCTGAGCTTGTCGAACAGGCGCTGCTTGAGCTCGATCTCGACGCGCCGCGACACGACGACGATGCACCAACGCTGGAAGAAGCGGAAGACCGAGTGCCCGACCGCCGCCACGAGCAGGAGCAGCACTACCTGCCCGACATAGTCGGCATCCGACGCGCTGCTGGCCTGGTTCAGGGCCCCTGCGATCAGCACCGTGATCCACACGTCCGCCCCCTGGGCGAGCGGGATGCACAGGAAGCCGACGAGCAGGGCCGCGCGGTGCGACCAGAAGTAGCGCCGGAAGAACTTGAGGAGGAGAGCCACGAGCCGGAGAGTCTACCGGCCCGTGCGCAGCCCTCCTCCTCGGATCCCCGTCAGGCTCGGGTCAACGCTTTCCGGCGTCGCGGGACGCCTGGGCGCGCGCGTCCCATGCCTCGCGCAGGCGGCCGATGCGGGCGATCAGGACGACGAGCGCCGCATCGACCGCGGCCTCGTCTCCGGCATCCACCAGGATCCGCAGGGTGGGGAAGGGCTGAGTGCCGTAGCCGTTGTTGGGGTCCGGGGCCCACAGGTCGTTCTTGAACCAGGGTCGCCCCTGCAGGCCCTCCTTCACGAGCAGGCTGCCGTAGAAGGACGGACGCTGCTCTGCACGGGCGGCGGCCCAGGCCTCGGCGTTGGCCGGGTCAGCCAGCGAGTCGAGGAAGGAGGGCCAGGCACCGAAGAGGCCCAGCTCGCTCTGCTCCACGAACTCGTGGGTGCGCCGCCACTCCGTCCACGAGATGTGGATCGCGCGGCTGAGGGTCGCGAAGGCGATCGCCAACTCGTTCGCGCGCTCCTCGCCGAGCCACGCCGCGGCGTCCCGCGCGTGCCGCTCCAGCTCCGCAGCGGCGTACGCGTCGTCGAAGCACAGGGGCCCGAGCTCGGCCAGGTCGCCGAGCAACGTCGCCAGGCAGTGGCCCGCGACCTCGTGCCCGACAAAGCCCGGATCGAGGAAGCGCTCGATCATCCCGAAGTCGTCGAACGCCGTGTGGTACTGGCCGCCAGCGTTGCCGCCGAAGCCGAGGTCGATCACCGGCAAGCCGAGGTGGTGCAGGAACACCGTGAAGTCGGAGCCGGAGCCGGGCAGGGCGAAGCGCGGCTGGCCGCTG
>JAQBVH010000528.1 GCA_027623615.1 Planctomycetota bacterium
CCGAGGACTCCCTCATGTGGCTTGCCGCGTGAGTGCATCAGCAGGAAGGGCCGTGAGACGCCGTGCTCGGCCACGTCCCCGAAGAGGGCCGTCGCCTCAGGCGTCGCAAGGCGTTCCACGAGAACCACTATCGAGGGTCTGCTGGCTCGGCCGCGCCGCCTCGCGCGGAATGACGGCCATCTCGCAGCGCGGTGGACCCATCGGGCCTGGCGAGCCGCAGTGCGTCGATCGCCTCGGCGGCATCCTGAAACACTTCCGCCGACGGTGTAGGCCGGAGGTGCCCGGTTCGGACAGTGATGGCTCCAACCGCGCGCCCTGAAGGCCGCTTCGGTCCCTTACGAGGAGAGGTCGGGTGTGGTTGGCCCGCCCAGCGCCGCGTAGGCGGCCTGGACCTCGTTGTCGTAGGACTTTCCGGACACGGTGCCGGCGAAGCACTCCGCGACGAACTCCTGGCCATCTTGCGTGCCGTACTGGCTGACCTTGGTCGTTGCCGCCAACCACGTGCCCGCGGCGGGCGTCGGCTCCGAGATCGCTACGGGCGTCAGAATCCAGCCTTTGGATGTTCACGCGTGTCCGTGGCGGAGGCGAATCTCGGGGCGAGCAAGTTGCTGGGCTGTCCCTGCTGTGCCGAGCCTCCGCGCCATCACGTGGAGCCCGCCCGCGATCATGCTGCTCGGGAGTGCTGCTTTGCGTTCGGCCTGCCCGTGGACTGCGGATGGACTGCGGACGGATCAGGACAAGGACGGCTCGCTCCAGACGGTTCCGGACTGCCTGGTGGGTCGTTGGCAGGCAGAGGTGGCGCGCCCGCCAGGATTCGAACCTGGGACCGTCGGATTAGAAGTCCGGTGCTCTATCCAGCTGAGCTACGGGCGCCAACGGGGCGCATCCTAGATCGGCGGTACCCGGGAGACCAGCCGGGGGACGGCGGCCGGTGCGAGGTTCAGCGGCCGGTGGGCGCCAGGCTTGAGGCCACGGCGTGCAGGATCCCGCGCAGCCGCCAGCCGTCGGCCTCGGTCGCTGCGACGATCGCCTCGACCTGGGCGCGGTCCGTGGGCTGCAGCTCGCGGGCCGAGGCGAAGCGCAGGAGGTGGGCCACGAAGGCCGTCACGAAGCGACGCTCCTCCCGGACGAGGGAGCGCTTGAACTCCACCGCTCCCCCGAAGTCGTGCTCGCGGAAGAGGCGGCCGCTCGCGTCGACGTCGAGGCCGCTGGGGTACGCGTCGCGCCAGCGGCCCGTGATGTCGTAGTTCTCGAGGGCGAAGCCCAGGGGGTCCAGCCGGGAGTGGCAGCCGGCGCAGCTGGGGTCCTCGCGGTGACGGGCGAACTGCTCGCGGATGGTCAGGTGCGAGGTGTCGTCCTCGTTCAAGGGCGGAACGTCGTTGGGCGGCGGGTCCGGCGGGTCGTTGAGGATCGCTTCGATGATCCAGGCGCCCCGCGCGATGGGGTGGGTGCGGTCCGGGCCCGAGGTCATGCTCAGCACCGCCGCGTTGGTGATCACTCCGCCGTAGCGCGGGTCCTCGAGCGGCTCGCGCTTGAACTCGCGCTGCCTCACGAGGTGGCGCAGATGGTCGTCGTAGCGGCGCCGCTCCTCCTGGCGCACCTGCTCGATCGCGCGCGGACGAGGACCAGCGCTCATGGCGGCCTCGGCCTGACGGACGCGCTCGGTGAGGGCCGTGGTCTCGGCGGCGTGCTGCTCCCGTAGCGGCGCGAGCTCCGTGGCGAGGCCGAAATAGTGATCGGCGAGGACCCTGCGTGCGGCCTCGTCGCGGTTCGCTGGTGTGATCCGCAGGGCCGCAATGACCGGGCTGGGCAGGGTCTGCGCCTCGGCCTGGAAGTGGAAGCCGTAGCCGCCGCCACCGTTCACGACCTTGAGCAAGAGCTCGTTCTCGCCCGCGCGCAGCGCGAGGGTGATCCGGTCCTGGTCCGGGGCGAGGCCGCGCGTGACCTTGTTCTCACGCACCAGCTCGCCGTTCAACCACAGCTTGAAGCTGTCGTCGGTGCCGAGGCGCACCTCCAGCGGGCGGGCTGCCAGCGAGTGCAGCGTGCGGAGCAGGTAGGTCGCGCTGCTGTCGCCCGTCAGCGTGTGAGCCGCGCCGTCGACCCACGCGGGCATCTCCTCCCAGCGCCGATCCGAGATCGAGGCCGCGAGGTCGATGGCCCGCGCGTTCAGCGCCTCCTGCGCGTGCGCCTCGTCGAACGTCGCATACCCGAAGGGGCCGATGCGGTGCCAGGTGCTGAGGGCGACCTCGACCTCGAGCAGGGCTGTCTGTTCTTGCTCCCAGGCTTCGCGACCGGGCGCGAGGTCGATCGTCTCGAGGGCGGCGGCGATGCGAACGGACAGGTCGGCGGCGAGGTCCGCGGCCTCCTGGCGCCGCGCCGCGAGCGCAGCTGCGAGCTCGGCCATGCGCGCCGCGCGGGAGGTGTTGTCCTCCGCGACCCAGGCCGCGTCGACCGGCGGCGGCGCGAGGTCGGACTCGTACCACTCCTCGAGGAACCGACTGCGGTAGGTGAACTCGGGCGCGAGCAGCTCGACGACCGGCCGGTCCTCGACGAAGACCGCGTCGAACAGCAGCAGCGGCTCGAGCAGCATCTGCAGGCCAGCAGGATGACCGGGCGCGACGGTGAAGGCCGGGTACTGGGCCGGGTCGGGGGTGGCCGCCAGCACGTTCTCTAGCTGCAGCCACTGGGTGGGGAAGGTGTCGAGGAAGCGCTCGATGCGCGGGTCGGCCAGGAGCCGCGTGACCTCGCGGTCGAGGACCGCGGGTTCGAGCAGGGAGCCGTCCGCGGCGGCGGCGAGCAGCGCCTCGTCCGGAGCGCTGGCCCACAGGAAGAACGACAGGCGCGCGGCCAGGTCGAAGGCGTCGGGCCCCGCGGGACCTTGCTCGGCGTGGAACAGGAAGCGCGGCGAGGAGAGCACCGCGGCTGCGACCCGGCGCAGCGCGTCCTCGAACGTGGCGCCGCCGTCGAGCTGGGCGTGGGCGTAGGCGACGTAGCGCTCGGTGGTCGCGCCATCGACCGTGCGCCTGAACGCGCGTGAAAGGAACGACTGGAGTCGCCGGCGCAGCTCGAGGTCCACGTCCGCGCCCTCGGGCGGCGCGGCGAACCATGCCTGCCAGACGCCCACGTTCTGCGGGGAGAAGTCGGGGCTCTCGACGATCGACAGGCCCAGGCGCAGGAGGTTGTCGAGCAGCAGCGGCGACAGGGTCAGCTGGTCGGCCTGGTTGTCGAAGCCGTGGGCCGCGCGCAGGTCCTTGGGGAAGGGCTCGACCTCACGCATGCCGTCCTGGGGCGCGAGGGCGAGGCTCTCGACCTGGACGCGCTCCGGCATGGTGCCGGCGCGAGTCAGGTAGTCCCCGTGCCGCGTCATCAGCTTCTCGGGTAGGGCGAAGACGCCGACGCGCAGCTCGAACAGATCACGCACGGCGCTCGCGTACTGGAAGCGGTTCAGGCGGCGGATCGGCACCCGCGCGGGGCCGGCCTTCGCGGTCGCCTCGTCCAGCCAGGCCGCGAGGGTCGTCACGAGCCGCGCGCGATCGGTGTCCGCGAGCGGCGGCCCGTCCTCGGGCGGCATGTCCCCGTGCACGAGCGCGTCGAGCACCCGCGCGAGCAGCGCGGGGTCGGCCAGCAGGTCCTCCTTGCCCGCGGGCGCCGCCAGGTCGAGGCGCGCCTTCGGTCGCGGGCCGCTGTGGCACTCGACACAGGCCGCGCGCAGGGTCGGCTGCCCGTGCTCCGTGAACTCGTCACTCCGCGCGC
>JAQBVH010000529.1 GCA_027623615.1 Planctomycetota bacterium
CTGGCCGCAGCCCTGGCCCGCCTGGAGCTGCAGTCCTCCGACACCACGATCCGGCGCCGTGGCTCCTACCGCGCGCTGCACCTGCTCGAGCGCAACGCACTCACGCCCGAGGAGATCGCACCTCTGGTCGATGGTCTCAGCGTGTGGGGCGGACTCGAGCCAGGACGTCAGGCGTTGCACCTGGCGCTGGCCGGTCGCTCGGGCGCCGCCGCCCGGCGCGAGCGAGGGCACCTCTTCGAGCTCGAGGACGCCTCCCCGCTCGCCCTCGCGCTCCTGCGCGAGGACGCCGCGCTCGACCCGGCCGGCTACCGCGTGCTCGAGTTCGCGGTCGGAGAACCGGGCCGGGCCGTCCTGGACTGGGTCGACACCCTGCCGACGTTCTTGCTCGACGGGGAGGGCAGGCCCTTGGGTCGCACGGGCCTCGTGCGGGCGGCCCAGGCCCTCGGTGACCTCGACGACGCCGACCCGTCGCTCCTGCGCTCGTTCCAGGCCGAGCTCCTGCTCGCCGGTTGGTTCGAGGAGGCCCAGGCGCTCGCCTCGCGCCTCCCCGGCGGCGACCTCGAGCTCGCGTTGAGCGACGATCGGCTCGCCCGGGCCGGCAGCGCCGTGTTGCACGAGATCGTTCGCCTCGGGCAGGCCTTCGACCGGGGCGAGGTGCGTGGCGCCGTGCCGGTTGCGCCCGACGGGCGGCCGCCCGCCCAGGGGGAGCCCATCGAGAACCTGGACGACCTGCTCGAGGCGATCGCCGAGCTGCGGCCCCGCGCCGCGCCCCTGGTCGAGTGGACGCGGCTCGCGCGCTCTCAGGCCCAAGTCGAGGCGCGGCCCCTCGACGAGCGCGTGGTCGCGACACCCCGCCTGGACTACGGCCTCGCTGGGGAGCTGACCCACCCGGGCCCGATCTTCTCGCGCCTCGACCAGGAGCAGGGCCTCGGGCCCGAGGGGACGGCGGTCCCCGGCCTCGGACAATGGCTGCGCTCCCTCGGGCGCTTTGGTTACTTCGGCAAGGGCTTCGGGCGCAAGATCGACGGGGTCGTCCTGCGCTTGGTCACCCTGGAGCAGCGCCGCGGCGAGCACCTCGGCGTGGCCTGGTCCGGCTGGGTCGCCTGGTGCGACGGCACCGACCTGGCGCCGCGGGTCGGGCGCGGCGGGACGCGCATCGCGGGCGCAGCGCTGCACGAGGGCTACTGGATCGACATCTCGGTCCTGCGGACCGAGCAGCGCCGTTGGGCGCAGCTCTATCGAGTCCTCGCCGAGCAGGCCCACGAGATCCTGAGCATGCCGCCCCTGGTGGCCGGCCCCGGTGAGCCGATCACCAGCACCGAGCACCTGATGGGCGCGGCCAATCGCTTGCGGCTCGCCTTGATGGTCGAGCGTGGCGGCCCGATCAGCCTCGACGAGCTGTGCCTGGTGACGGCGATCCACGAGGAGGGTCACCTCTGCGACCGCGCGCGCTACTTCCCGCTCCAGGACCACTGGTGGTCGATCGCGCGGCTCTTCGCGAGTGTGGGCTTCTCGGGGCACCGACTCGAAGAGCTGCTCGAGGAGCGCGCCCAGCTGATCGCCATGTGCGTGGTCGACGATCCGCGCGTGCCCCTGTCGGAGATCCTGCAGGCAGCCGAGGAGGGCGGCGGCGGCACGACGGCCCACGGGGCCGCCTACGCGCGGCTCTGCAAGCGCTTCCTCGAGGAGCTCGAGGTCGCGCTGCTCGAGGACCCCGGCGCCTTCGCGAGCCTGGACCCCGCAGCCTTCCTCGGTCAGCAGGCGCACCACATGAGCCGCGAGCAGGTGCGCGTCGTCGCGCTCGCCCTCGCACGTCGCTACGGACTCGTGGCGCAGGGCTGGCAGCCGAGCGCGCGCTGACTCAGCCGGCCAGCACCTCGTCGGCCGCGGCGAGCAGGTCGGCCAGACCCGCTTCGGTGTGGTCGCCCATGTGCCCGATGCGGAAGGTCTTGCCCTTCAGGTCGCCGTAGCCGTTCGAGATCTGGAGCCCGCGCTCGGCGAGACCGGCCACGAGGGCGGCCACGTCCAGGTCGCCCGCGCGGATGCACGAGACGGTCGGGGAGCCGAACTGCTCCTCGGGCAGGAGGCTCAGTCCGTGCCCCGCGGCCCAGTCGATCGTCGTGCGCTGCATGCGCCGATGGCGATCGAAGCGCGCCCGCCAGTCGGCGGCGGTCGGGCCGATGTCCTCGAGCTGCTGACCCAGGCCGAAGTAGAGCGGGATGCAGGGGGTCGCCGGCGTCTTGCGCTTGGCGTGACCCTCGAAGATGAGCACGGGATCGAGCGCGAAGCCGCGCTGGGGCACCGTGGCCGCGCGCTCGAGGTAGCGCGCGCTCGCGCAGCCCACGCTGATGCCCGGGGGCAGCGCGAAGGCCTTCTGCACGCCCGCGAAGGCGAAGTCGATCCCGCATGCGTCGAAGTCGACCGGTGCGCCGGCGATCCAGCTGACCAGGTCGACCAGCAACCAGGTCTCTGGGTACGGCTGCAGGACCTTGGCCAGGGGCGCGAGGGGCGTCGCGGTCCCGGTCGAGGTCTCGCTCGACACGACGGTCACCGCGTCGAAGGGACCCTCCTCGGCGAGGACCTGCGCGACGGCAGCGGGCGGGACGACCTCGCCCATGGGCACGCTGAGTCGGCGCACCTCGAGACCGATCAGCTCCGCCACCTCGGCGAAGCGCTCGGAGAAGGCGCCGTTGACCAGGGAGAGCACCTTGCGGCGACCTGCGCCGAGCAGGGAAGACTCCATCATCGCGGTCGCGCTGACAGAGTGCACGGCGACCTGGGCGCTCGAGCCCTCGGCCAGGCCGAAGGCGAGCTTCAGGCCGGGGTCGAGGCGTTCGATGGCGGCGGTCATCGCGCCGCTGCGGTGGCCGATCATGGGAGCGGCGATCGCCTCGAGGAGGGCAGGGCGGACCTCGGTGGGGCCAGGGATCCAGAGCTTCATGCGGTCAGGGTCTCGGCGGCCCTGACGAGGGCCGCGTGGTCGATGGATGCGGCGAGGTGCGCTTGCTCCTCGCTGGTCAGGATCAAGGGGACGAGCGCGGCCAGGTCGGGCACCGCGCAGGTCACGTCCGCGGCAGCGAAGACCTGCTCGCGACGCACGACCCCGCCGAACGCGATGAAGCGCTCGCAGAGCGGGGCGGCCTCGAGGTCGGTGGCGCCGTCGCCGATCAGGACCAGCGGCGGGCGGGCATCTTCACCCTCGGCGAGGGCGCGCACGACCTCGAGCTTGCCGCCGGCGCGGGCCAGGGGCGAGTCGGTGTCGAAGCCGGCGTAGGCACCGGCGCTGTCGAAGAAGACCCCGACCGCGTCGACCTCGGCGGCGGGGATGCCGAGGTGCGCCGCCAGGGCTCGCACGGGCGGGAGCAGGCCGCCGGAGACGATCGCGACGCGCTTGCCGAGGTGGTGCAGGGCGCTGACGAGCTGCGCCGCATGGGGCAGCGCGGTCTCGATGTAGCGGGCGCCGATGCGCTCGACGTCGGCCGCGGTGGGCCGGATCAGCTCGAGCCGCGCGCCGTAGACGTCCTCGAGCGGGAGCTCGCCGTTCATGGCCCGGTCGGTCAGCGCGCGCACCTCGTCCTCGCGGCCGACGGCCAGGTCCTCGATGCCCTCGATGCTGGAGAGGGTCGAGTCGCAGTCGAAGACGACTGTTCCGAAGGGGCGCGCCGGACCATGAGGACGGGAGCTCACAGCTCCACCAGACACACGTCCTCGATCGGCTCGAGGGCGGCGATGCGCGCGACGACCCCC
>JAQBVH010000530.1 GCA_027623615.1 Planctomycetota bacterium
CTCCCGCGCGCCGCGTTCCCCTGCCTGCCCCCCGCCTCCACCGACCCGATCGGGACCTTCGTTGAGCGAACCCCGCGTTACCGACGTCGGAGAAGCCGGCGCCCTCCTTTTTCGGGCGTTGGTCGACCTTGCCAACAGCCGTCCCGATGTTCGGGACGCGTTGGCCCTCGTGGCCAAGGCCGCGGGCGAGGCCGCGCCCTCACCCCAGGCGGAAGATGCCGGCGCCGATGGCCCCGTCCTGGTCGACAAGGTCCTGACCCCGCGGCCCATGCCCGGCCGCGAGGACTCGTCGCGCCCGCCGCGCCAGGTGGACCTGTCCGTCATCGTGCGTCGCGCGCGGTGGAAGGCGGCCGCATGTCGCTTGGCGGTCGACCGTCGCGCAGCTGAGGAGGGGGACGCCGGGATCGCTCGGCTCGAGGAGAACCTGCGCCGCCAACGCGCGGACCTCGAGGACTGCTGGGCTTGGATGCTCGACTCTCCACGCAACCAGCCGGAGGACCGGCTGCTGCTCGATGTCGCGGCCTGCTACGACACGGTCGCCCTGGCCGCCGAATCGGTGGAGCACCTGCAGGAGCGTGGCGCCCTCGACCCCAAGCCGCCGGCGGAGCTCCTGTACCTGCTGGCCGAATCCCAGTCCGCGCTCCTGTCTGCCCTTCACAAGTGCGACCTGCGCGGCGACTCCGATCAGCGTGACCTGTTCCTGTGGCTCAAGGACCAGACGACTCGCCATCGCATCTACGTCGACCGTCACATGCGGCTCGACGACCCGGCCGATAGCTCGGGCTCCGAGGAGCTCGGGGACCGGCTCAAGACCCTCGTCGTGCGCCGAGTCAAGAACCTCGAGCAGGGGCGCCTGCGCGGACAGCTGCTCAACAAGGTGCGCTACCACGTCCAGAAGGCGGATGGCCGCGCGACCGAACCCGACCAGCGCGCCATCGAGGTCGCCTGCGCCGAGTGGATCAAGGCCGGCCTCGACGCCAAGGACGCCGAGTTGGTCGGTCTGGTCGCTGAGGTGATGTCCAGCGAGGACGGGGGAGCGGCGGTCGCGGAGGTCCTCGGCGAGTCGACCGACGGAGCGCCCACCGAGCGTCGCCGCGACATCCTGGTGGAGTCGCGCGCTCTCCTCGAGACCCGACGGGTCCTGATGATCGGCGTCGCGGATCAGGCGGACGACGCGCATGCCCTGGTCGAGCCCCTCGGTCTGGCGGCCCTGCGCTTCGTCTCGATCCCTTCCAATGTGGAAGGCATGCCCCTGATCGAACCCGAGCTCGATCGCCCCGACGTGGACCTCGTGCTGATCGCCTATCGCCTCCCGGCGGAGGACTACGCGAGCTTCAAGACCCTGTGCATGGAGAAGGAGCGACCCTTCGTTCGCCTGCCGGGCGGCCTCGCGGCCGAACAGGTCGGCCACCAGGTGCTCCGGCAGGTGGCCTGGCGGCTGCGACAGGAAGCACCGAAGGCGTAGCTGAGTCGCGGAGTAGGCGACCCCGCAGGGGCCAGCTACGCCTCCTGCGATGGCGTGATTGTTGCTTGGCGCCGCACTTGACGGTCTGGGAGTTGGGGCCCGTTGGGCCCCAAGCTCCCTGGACCGTGTCTGGCCCAGGACCGTCGCGGACGCGTGGGCGGCCTGCTGCATCCCGCGCTGGGGGAAGACGAGCTGGAAGATCGGGTCGCTGCGACCTCGTCCCAGTCGATCAGCTCACGCAGGACGTGCTCGTTGACTCGGAACGGGAGCACCGCAGGGACCAGCGCCAGCTCGAATCGCCGCTCCGCGCTCAGACCCCCATTGTCGGATCTGGTCGAGGTGCTGATCGGACGCGGAAGCGTTAGAGGGAGGCGGAACTCCCTGGGCAGTGCGCCCGGAGTGCCGGGGAACGATGTACGTCATGGGCGGTCTCTCGCAGGGCCAGGGGACGGACCGTTGGGTCCCCGGCAGCATTCCTGGCAGAGGGGGGACCCAGTCGGATGGCAGGTCCGGCTGCTGCCTCCCATGATCTCATCTAATTATACCTAAGTAGGTCCCAGCGTCACTGTGCGTGCCGAGTGAGCGCCCACTCACAGGCCGTCAACTTGGTGCACGCCGATCAGTTCGGCTCAGACCAGACACAAGCGCAGGTCGATGGGCCCGGAGCCGTGTCGCTCCGTCTCAGCCACTTGGTCCTGGCACTCCTTGGTGCTCTCGGGGCCTGTCGTTCGCCCGCCAGGCCCTCGCTGCGCGTCCTCCCAGCCGAGGGGGAGCGCCCCGCGATTCGCTGGACGGTTGTTCGTGATGCAGTGTCCGCCCGTGCGGCCGCCGCGGTCGTGATCCACACCGAGGTCAGGCCACATGCCTCGAAACGAGATTACCTGGCCGGCCTGGAGCAACGTCTGTCGGCCGACCGGACGCCCTCTTGGTCCGGTCTGCGCCTGCTGCTCGGTGCGGGGCACTACGACTCGCGCGCGAGCAACGGCATGGATGGCGAGGGCTTCGCGCCCGGCGCCGACGACGACGCGAGCGGCACGGCGGTCGTGCTCGAGCTCGCGCGGGTGATGGCCTCACACGAGTACGACGCGAACGTCTACTTCCTGTGCGTCGCCGGCGAGGAGCAGGGCCTCTTCGGCGCGACCCACATGGCCCAGTGGTGCGCGGAAGAGGGCGTCCAGGTCGACGGGATGATCACGAACGACATCGTCGGTGGCGTCGAGGGCGGCAACGGCATCAAGGACGACGTGACGATCCGCTGCTTCTCGCGCGCCGAGGACGGGGTGCACTCCCTCTCGCGCGAGATGGCCCGCGCGCTCCAGTCGAGCGCCGAGCGCTACGTGGACGACGCGCAGGTCGAGCTGATCTTTCGCCTCGACCGCTTCGGCCGCGGCGGCGACCACAAGCCCTTCGACGACCGCGGCATGCCCGGCATTCGCATGACCGAGGCCAACGAGTTCTACGAGCGCCAGCACCAGGACGTGCGCACGGAGGAGGGGGTCGAGTACGGCGACCTGGCCAAATTCGTGTCGCCCGAGTACATGGCCAAGGTGGCGCGCGTGAACGCGGCCTGCCTGGCCGAATTGGCCCTCGCCCCCCCGCCGCCGGAGGCGCCCTCGATGCGCGCCGCGGTCAGCTACGACACCCAGCTCTCCTGGGCCCCGGTCGAGGGTGCGGCCGGCTACGAGGTCGTCTGGCGCAAGACGACCGAGGCCCAGTGGACCGGCTCGCTGCGCGTCGGTCCCGACGTCGAGGTGCTCGAGTCCCGCCGCGGCCGCCGCGAGCTCGTGCGCGCGACGATCGAGAGGGTCAGCGCCGACTCGTACTTCTTCGGCGTGCGCTCGCTCTCGGCCAACGGTCACCGCAGCCGCGTGAGCTATCCGACCCGGCCGTAGTCTTCACTCCTCCTCCCGGGTGGAACGCCTCCCGTGGGCGCTCGTCCGGAGGTCCTCGCGGCGCGCCTCGGCCCGAGGATGACACACCTTCGCCGCCTCGACGCCGCCGAGGGAGCCGGGAGAGGCGCCAAGCCGCAGGCGGTCGCGTACTCTTCGAGCGACCAGGGAATCCGGCTCAGCCCAGCATCGCCCGCCGCAGGTCCGCGAGGGTCGCTCTGGCGGTCACCGGGGCGTTCGTGTGGGCGCCGTCGCCGATCTGGCCCGCGTGGTAGGCCATCGTCGTCTCCGGGTCCTTGAGCAGGTGTCCGGTCAACAGGCAGGCGACGCTCTCGCCCGGTTGGATCGTGCCCGCGGCGGCCAGGGCGCGGGCGCCCGCGACCGAGGCG